>JAYVMM010000347.1:0-4331 GCA_043758975.1 Planctomycetota bacterium
GCCCGAGCTCCTGCACCATGCGCGCGATCGCCTCGCGGTCGGAGAAGCCGAGGTCGCGCCCGGTGCCAAAGGAGAGCAAGCGCGCGGCGAGGTTGGCGGTGACACGCCCCTGCTGCTGAGCGAGCAGGGCGCGGAACTCCTCGAAGTCCTTGAAATGGCCGGCGGCCTCGAAGTCGCCGCTGGCATCCGCCGCCGGCCCGAGCTTGTAGCCGACCCGGCGCCCGTCGCGGTCGGCTGTGATGCGCTCGCCCTGGTCGAGCGAGCGCACGCGCTCGCGCCAACCGCCGATGACGTCATAGCCCTCGAGCGCGAATCCGGGGGGATCGAGCACGCGGTGGCAGCCGTTGCAGGTCTCGAAGTGGCGGTGCTTGGCTAGCTGCTCACGCACGGTGGTGGCCCCGCGGGTGTCGGGCTCGAGCCCGGCGACCCCCGGTGGCGGCGGCGGCGGTTGGAAGCCGAGCATGCGCTCCATGACGTAGACGCCGCGGATCACCGGCGAGGTGCTGGTGCCGTTGGCGCTGACCTTGAGCACGCTGCCCTGGGTGAGCAGTCCGCCGCGGTGGCTGCCCTGCGGCAACGTGACGGCGCGGATCTGGCTCCCGCTCACCCCGGGTACGCCATAATGGCGCGCCAGGCGCTCATTGAGCATGGCGAAATCGCTGGCCACCAGGTTCCTCGGCGGCAGGTCGCGGGCGAACAGCTCGCCGATGAAGGCGCGCGTCTCCTGAACCATGGCGAACTGCAGCTCATCGTCGAATTCCGGATAGAGCTTCTGGTCCGGGGTGGTGGCGCCGATGTCGCGCAGGTTCAGCCAGCCGTCGGTGAAGTCGGCGATGAAACGCTGCGCGGCGGCGCTCGCGAGCAGGCGCTCGCACTGCGCGGTGAGCACCGCCGGGGTGTGCAGACTGCCGTCCGCCGCCACGCGCAGCAGGAGATCGTCGGGCATCGAGCGGGTGAGGAAGTAGGACAGGCGCGCGGCCAGCGCGTAGTCGTCGAGCTGGGCCCCGGGCGGATGCGTGCGTTCGACCAGGTAGAGGAAATCGGGCGCGCACAGGATGGCGCTGGCGGCTGCCTCCACCGCCTGTTGGAAGGACGCCTTCTTGGCGAGCTCACCGCGCAGCAGGGCGAGATAGGGTGCGACCTGTGCATCGCTCGCTGGATGGCGAAAGGCGGCGCTGGCGAAGCTGCGCAGCAGACGGGCGCCATCGCGCTCAGGATCGCCGGCGATCGGCTCCGGCGGTGGGAGCCTGCCCTTGGCCTTGCTCTGCGATTCGCGCAGCGCGATGTCGCTGTAGAGCAGGCGCTGGCCGCGCGACGGCCATTGCTCGAGCAGCGGGCCCTCGATGGTGATGGCCTGGAAGGCGAGGCCCGGCCCCTGGTAGGCAGCGAGGTCCTTCTTGGCGTCCTGGGGCAGGTTCAGGCGCTGCAGCATCGGGCGGATGGTGTCGCCCGGGCGCAGCCAGCAGCGCGTCTCGATGGTCAGGGAGGCATTGGGGGCTACATCATAATAGTTCAGCAGCTCGTTGTCGCCGCCGTTGCGGAAGCTGCCAACGTAGAGCGCCAGGCTGATCGGCGCCTTGGCATTGACCGCGCTGACGGTGAAGCGCACCTGGAAAGGGCCGCCATCGCTGAGCTGGAGCTGGTCGACCACCGTCGAGGGGTACTGGCCACTGGTGAAGACCACGGTGGCGCCATCCGGCCTGGCCAGCCACATATGCTCGCTGATGGCGCGCTTGCCGCCGCCGCAGGCGCCGAGATCCAGGGTGCGCACCGACGAGGCCGGGGCGCGGCTGCGCAGCTCGAGGCCGCCGAGGGCGACCTCCGCCGCGCCCAGGTAGCGGCGAAGATGGACGTCGCTCATGCCGAGGGCCTCGCCGATGGTGTCGAAGCCGTGCGAGCGCGCGTCCTCCGGCAGCTCCTCATACATGCCGACGTGGGTCCCGAGCAGGTCCTGGATGGTGTTGCGGTACTCGATGCGGTTGAGGCGGCGCAGCACCGTGCTGCGCATGGCGAGGTGCTGCGCGGTGAGATCCTGCCTGAGCGCATTGAGGAAGGCGCGGCAATCCGCCGCCTCCGGACGCGGCTTCTTCTCCGGCGGCATCTCGCCGACGGTGACCCGGTCGAACACCCGCACCCAGCGCACGTGCACCGCCGGCTCGTCGCCATAGGCGAGGCTGGTGAGGTCGAGCCCACCCTTGCTCACTTCGTTGTCGTGGCATTCGTAGCAATACTGCTTGAGGAAGGGGCGCAGCCCCGCCGGCGCCCCACTGCCGGGGGGCGCCGCCGGCTCGACCGTTGCCGCTGTGGCCTGCAGCAACGCCAGCAGGACGGTCGCGGCGAGCGCGCTGGCGGACCGGCTCACGGGGCCTCCACCGCGAGGGCGGCGAGCTCGAGGCCGATGGCGGCGGTGGTGGTGCGCGGCAGGATGAAGACGGCATCGAGGTCGACCATGCTCGGCTGGGTCGGGCGCAGCGGCTTGAAGTCCTCGACGGCGAGGCGGACGGTGCGCCAGCCGGCGGCGTCGGTGGCCGCGACCGGGATGGCGGCGGTGAAGGTGCCGCCGAAGGCGCCGGTGGCGGTATGCGTGCAGATCATGACGTTGACATGGTCCATGCCCTCCGGGCGCGTGGTGCGCAGGCGCACCACCACGTGCGATCCCGCGAGCAGGCGGACGAAGGGGTGGGCGCCGACCTCGCCGGTGCCGATGCGTACGCCGAAATGGGTGAGCGGGACGCCTGCGGGCGAACGTCCGGCGAGGTAGGGCGCTGCGCGCATGAGCGCCGGCTGCTCCGCGCTCGCAGCGATGTAGGTGCCGACCCAGGTCGGCGGCGGCGGGTAGAGGAGGTCGAGCGCCCAGGCGGTGGGTGGGCGGTAGTGGGCCGAGGCCCGCAGCGGGCTGGCGGCGTCGAGCGAGGCGACCGCGTTCTGCTGCGCCGCCACCTCGGTCACCTGGCCGTCGACCAGGCGCTCGAGGCGCACCCGCCCGCGCTCGACGTCGAGGGTGGTCTGAGTGGCGCTGGCGGTCACGGTGAAGCGCGTGCCCACGACCTCCAGTTCGGCGGTCCCGGTGCGCACCAGCAGGGGCTGCCTGACCGGTTGCGGCTGGACGTCGGCGGTCAGCGCGCCGGCGGTGAGCTGCAGGCGCTTCTGCCCATCATCGCTGACCGACAGCTCGCTCTCGCCGGCGAGGCTCACCATGCTGCCGTCGCGGAAGCGCACGCTGGCGCTGGCGGTGGGGCCCTCGAGGCGAAGCTGGCCGGGGCCGAGCGCCTCGCCGCCGAACAGCTCGCGGTGGCGCGCGCCATCGCTCCAGGTCAGCACCCCGCCGGCGACCTCGCCGGCGGTGAGGATGGCCGGCGCCTCGCGGGGGAGCGCGCGCCAGCCGAAGCCGAGCGCCGCAACCAGGAGCACCGCGGCGGCAGCTGCTGCCGGCCACCGCAGAGCGTGCGTTCTCACCGGCGCGCGTGCCGGCACCGCGGCCTCAAGCGCCTGGACGCGGGCCGCCGCCGCATAGTCCCAATGCAGGGTCGAATGCAGCGCCAGGTAGGAGCGGTAGCGCCGGCGCGCCGCCGGCTGGCCGGTGAGCAGATCCTCCAGGCGCGCGAGCTCGCGGTCATCGAGCAGATCGTCGACCAGGAGGCCGAGCAGCTGATCGAGCTCATCCGCTCCGGCGGCGGTGCTCACGGCGGCGTCCCGGTGAGCGAGCGTTCAATGCAGCCGAGCAGGGCGAAGCGGATGCGACGCAGCATTTCCGATACCGCCTTGGGCGTGCTGCCACGCGCGGCGGCGAGATCGTTGACGCAGCCGTCGGGCTGGTAGCGCTGCGCCACCAGGGCGCGCTGCTCGACCGGCAGGCGCTGCAGGCAGCCGGCGAGGGCCCGCCGGCGCGGTTCGAGCTCGTCCGCATCGGCCACCGCCTCGCTCGCGATGGTTGAGAGCAGCTCGCTGCCGAGGCGCCGCTTGCCGCGCGCGCGCGTGCTCAACCAGGCCATGGCCTGGAGCTGGGCGATGCGCATCGCCCATGGCAGGAAGGGGCGCGCGGCATCGAATTCAGCCGCCTTACGCCACAGCACCAGGTTGGTCTCCTGGAGCACATCGTCGGCATCGACCTCCTGCCAGATCATGGTCTGGATGAAGGCGTGGAGATGGCGCTGCGAACGCGTGAATTCGGTGATGAAGCTGGCGGGCGGGGAGTCGGGCATGCGTGCAGGGGATTAGCGGAGTGTACTCCCATCCCACGCCCGAGTTGAGGTATCCCTCCGGCGGCCCCGGCGGCAGCGGGCAGGGGATGCCGGCAGAGCGTTCGGCGTTCGCAACGCAGTCCGATGCAA
>JAYVMM010000348.1:0-11306 GCA_043758975.1 Planctomycetota bacterium
AGAAGGTCGAAGCATGGGAAACGGGTGCCACGCACCCCACTTTCACCCAACTGCGGACACTGTCGAAGCGCTTCGATCGGCCATTGGCGGACTTCTTCCGAGAAAACCCGCCGCCAGAGCCTTCTCTCCCTGCAGATTTCCGAGCGGAGCAGTCAAGCGACCCCCGTCAAATCGCGTCCGTGCGACGAGCGGTCCGGAACCTTGAAGAGCTACGTGACGCTGCTTCCGAGTTGGCATCCTCAAATGGCGAAGCCGCAGCGACCTGGCGCCTGCAAGTTGATCGCAGCGATCCCATAGGCGAAATCGCCAGACATATTCGCGATGCCCTCATGGTGAGTCAGGACGAGCAAGCCAGCTGGAGGGATAGCGACCAGGCTTGGTCTGGCTGGCGGCGGGCCGTCGAACGGGCCGGTGCCCTGGTATTTGTCCTCAGCGGCTATGACAGTACCGCCTTCGGTGGTATGGCTATCCCGGGCGATCAGCTTCCGGTCATTGGAATCAATGGGAAAGACCTGACTGACCGCAAGGTTTTCACCCTGCTTCACGAGGTTGTGCATCTAGCCCTCAGGCAATCGGCAATCACCGATGCGGCCGATGTCGCGGCTGACGATGATCACGATGGGATTGAAATATTCTGCAACGCCGTTGCCGCCGAGGTGCTCATGCCGGAATCGGCAGTTCGCACCCATGCAGTGGTTCGGCTCCATCCGAAAGGCGTCTCTTGGTCAGGCACGGAACTGCGTGAACTTGCAGTCGCTTTCCGGGTCAGTCGACAGGCTCTTTATCGACGTCTGGTTACCCTCCGTGCGGCTAAAATGGCCGATTACCGGCTATGGGTGGCCGATCAGTCGCAGGAATCGGTGGCGGCTCCAGGTGGTGAGGGCGGTGGAAATTTCTACAACACCTTCCTCCATCACACCAGCAATGCATATCTCCACCTGGTCTTCCGCGCATACCATGCGCGGAAAATCAACATCACGAATGTCTGCGATCTGCTTGGACACAGTGTGGGGGTCGTCAAAAAAATCGAGCGCCGCTTCATCGAACGTGAATTGAATGGCGGCCTGTGACGACCTATGTCATCGACACTTCGACATGGATCTGCCTAGCGGAACACCATGGAGTGGGGAAGGCGACATTCGCCCCTTTCTGGAGGGCGATCGCTGATCTCGCTCGGAACAGAACCATCGTATCGCCCGACGAAGTTCTTGCTGAGCTCAGGGCGAAGGATGATGCAATCTACAAATGGATCATGGGACATAAACGGAATCTGATTGCAAGCCCAGATCGGGACGTGCAATCCATATTCAGAGACATCATTAATTGCTACCCGGATCTGATTGCGAAGGGCAAGCCACAGGCAAAGAACGATGGCGATGCCTGGGTTATAGCCATGGCCAGGCGATTGGGACCTGGAGCACTTGTCGTTTCAGACGAAACGGATGAGCTTTCAAAGCCCACGCAGAAGATTCCGGGAGTTTGTCGCTTGATGGGGATACGCCATTTGACAACTGTCGAATTCATCGACGAAGCAATGACATGACGCACGGAAGGCAAGCGATGGCGCGCATGGCGAGCAGGGGGAAAACCAGGGGCATGAACGCCACGTTGCGCGTCTCCGCTGGAATCGCCTGCATCCTAGGCCTGTCCATGTTGGCGGGCTCCGCCCAGGCCGGCGACCCGCCCGCCGCGCCGACCCTGAGAGCCGAGTTGCTCGCCCTGGTGCCCGGCGCCTGGGGGCTGGAGGAGCTGGCGGTGGCCGAGGCGGACGATGCCGCGCCCCTGCTGCTGCAGGCGAGCCAGGCCCTGCGGCGCTGTACGCCGAATGAGCGCGTGCTGGCGGCGGCCCAGCTCCAGGCCCTGGCGCGCTTCCAGTCCTGGCCGGCAGCCGAGGGCGGGGCGGCGCTCGCAAGCTGGCTCGACGAGGGTGGCCAGCAGGGCGCCCTGCTCCTGCTCGAGAAGGCGCTCGCGCGCCCGGCGCTGCGTTGCCCGGCGGACCCAGGGGAGCAGGACCGCCAGACGCGCGCATTGCGGGCCGATGGCGACCTGCTGCGTATGGCCGCCCTGCGCGCCGCAGCGAGCGCGCAGCCGGATCAGGCGGCGGCCCTGCTGCAGCAGCTCCTGCGCCTGGTCGCCCTGGTGCGTGGCAGCGCACGCAGTGCGCCGGCGCTGATGGCGGCAGTCTCGCTTGAGGGTCAGGCGCTGCGCACGGTGGTCGCGGTATGCGCGCGCACCGAGCTGCGCGTGCAGGACCAACTTGCGCTGCGCGAGACGGTAGGAACGGCCCCGGATGGTTCACTGCTGCCGGCAGTCGCGCGCGCCGTGCTCGAAGACCTCATCGCCACCCTGCCGGAAAACTATGAGGATGGACGACACTGGTCCGAGGATCTCCTCGCCCTGCAGCAGCAGTCCGAGGCAGTGCGCGCGCGCCTGGCTGCGGACCAGGGCCGCCCGCCATCGCCGCCAGGCGACCACCGCGAACTGCAGGCGCTCGGCGGCATCGAGCGCGCGCTCGACCGGCGCTCCACCTTCGCCACCGTGCTGACCTGGCTGATCGAGGTCGGCGAGGCCAGGCCGAAAAGCTACCAGGAATGGCTGATCGCCATGCGCAGCCCGACGGCACTTCGCTTGCGCACGGCGGTTGGGCTCGCCGGTCGGATGCTCGACCTTAGCGGTGGCGCACTCGATACCGCCTCGGCGCTGACGCCGGACGCGCAGCAGGCGCAGGCGGAGGCGGATTTTGCCCGCCTGCTCGCTGGCGGGCCGAACCCGGTCGGTGCCATCATCGCCGATGCGCACCTTCAGGCGGGTGCGACCCTGGTGCGCTTCCTGATCGAACGACGCGCGGCCCGCGAGCTGTGCACCACCGCGCTCGACCTCATCGCCGCGTCGCGTCTGAGCGGTTCCTGGCCCACCGCCCTCGACGGCGAGCCGCGAGACCCATTCGATGGCCAGCCCCTGCGCTGGAACCCTGCGCTCGGCCTGTTGTGGAGCGTCGGGCGGGACCTGGTCGATAACGGCGGCGACCCGCACGCCGACATCGTCATGGAACTGCGCCCGCTTGATCACTGATCGCGCCCAGTCCGGCGTCAGCGCGCGAATCGCTCAGAGATTGAGGGCGTAGAGCAGCTGGATGTTGAGGTCCTCGACCACCGTCTTGAACTCGGGTGGGACCTCGACCTCGGTGCCCAGGGAGGTGAGCCCGGAGACCGAGGTCACGAAGCGGCTGACCACGCTCGAGCCGCGGAAGGTGTCGGCGATGGAGATGGTGCCGCTGTCGCCGCGGAAGCGCCAGGACGCGGTCACGGTGTGGGTCTGGCCCTCGCCGAGGAAGCGGTTGGGCGCGGGTGTGACGGTGTCGCTGAGCAGCTTGAGGAAGATGGTCTCGCCGCCCACGCGGTCGACCTCGATCATTTTGCGGCGCAGGCGGAATTGGTCGACCAGGTTGACGGCGAAGAGGGTGTTGAGCGGCTCGGCTCCGATGTTGAACACGCCGAGGGAGTTGTCGACCTCGAGCGTCACCGCGCGCACGGTGCGGTTTTCCAGGCAGCCGCCGAGCGCCAGAGCCACCACCAGGGCGAGGCCGGCGGCGGCCAACGAGGGAGGGCGTGCGGTCATCGCGGGAGAGTATCAGACGACCCTCCCAGTCAAGGGTAGCCGAATGGTCCATTCGGTGGCGGCGCCGTCGCGAGCGTGGACAAAGCGGTGAGAAGGCCATAGCGTGGAGTCGTCGACTCCTCCTCCACGGCCTGGACCGGAGCGCCATGGATACCGCAGCTGTTCGCTCGCACCCCCGCGCCCGCCCGGCGCTCGCCTTGCTGGCGCTCGCCATTGTCCTGGCTCTTGGCGCCTGCACCTTCAGCCGGGCCACCGTCACCGCGCATGCCTACCGGGGCTGGGGCGACGCCGTCACCCTCAGCAATCCGGCGCTCGAGGTGGTGGCGGTGCCGGGCATCTCGCGCATCATCCACCTCTCTCTGCCCGGCCAGCCCAACATCTTCCATGTCGATGGACGCTGGCTGGGCCAGGCGCAGGATCCGGCGATGGACGCCGCCGGCGCCTATCGCGACTTCGGCGGCGCCAAGCTGTGGAACGCGCCGCAGAAGGATTGGCGCTATCCCTGGGGCGGCTGGCCGCCCGACCTCACCCTCGATTCCGCCCCCAGTGAGCTGAGCGTCGGAGCCGGCGATGGCATCACCCTGAAGGGGCGCGCGAGCCCGGTGGTCGGGGTGCGCTATACGCGCACCCTCACCCTCGACGGCGAAGCGGTCGTGGACGAGGTGGAGATGCGCAACACCGGCGACCATCCCACCAGCTGGGGGGTGTGGTCGGTGCTGTGCGTGCGCGCCGAAGGAACCGTTTACCTGCCGGTGCCGAGCGGCACCCGGCTGTGGACCGGGGAGGGGGACAGGGTGATCGCCGAGAGCTACGGCTGGGAGCGCCACGGCGAGGTGCTGGTGCTGCCGCACGCACCGGCGAAGAATGGGCAGAAGCTGTTCTGTGCCTCGCCGGCGAGCTGGATCGGCTACCTGGTTGACGGCCAGGCGCTGTTCATCACCTATCAGGCCGCTGACGCGCTGCCCTCGCCGGCGGGCGAGGCGGCGTCCGAGGTCTATGCCTGCCCGGACTTCATCGAGCTGGAGCACATCGGGCGCGTCGAGCACCTGCAGCCGGGCACCGCGGCGCGCTTCCGCGAGCACTGGCATGTGCGACCGGGTCCGACCAGCGCGACCACTCTGGCCCAACGCGCGGCGTGGATGGCGGCGACCGCGGCCGAATTGCGCTGATCAGGCCGCCGGCGCCGCCGCCGCCGACGGCACCGGTTCGCGGTAGCGAAAGGTGAGCAGGAACAGCACCAGCACCGCGCCCGCCAAGCCAGCGAGCGGCCACCACAGCTGCGGCCACAGCGGCAGCGCCGCCGCCGAGGTGGCGAGCACGGCATGGCCGTGGCCGTCCTGGAAGGCGCGCAACGAGAGCCAGCCGGCGGCGAGGGCACCGACATAGAGGCCCAGGCCCTGGGTGAAGAAGACGTTCATCGCCTGGGTCTGGCCGCGGATCGCCGGACGGGTGACGCGTTCGACGTAGACCTGTCCGGTCACGAAGAAGAAGTCGTAGCACACCCCGTGCAGGGCGACGCCCGCGAGCATGAGCAGGAAGCCGAGGTGCTGGCAGGCGATGGGCAGGCCGAGGACGATCACCCCTGGGTAGGCCGGGTTGGGCAAGCCGCCGTCGAGGAAGGGCGGCGGCAGGGCGCCCGCGCCGGCGCTCCACGAGAACAGGGCGTAGCGCGCGATCCACGCCACCATGGCGATGGCGATCATGCGCTTGATGCCGAGGCGGGCGAGGAACCAGGGCATCAGGAAGAGCATGCCGGCTTCGAGCCAGGTACCGACGTTGGCCCAGATCGAGGCGTGGCTGAGGTTCATCGCCCCGAGCTGGTTCTGCAGGTTGGCGTAGTAGGCGGCGAGCGGGATGCAGAACAGGAAGGAGCACAGGGTGTAGACCGCGAAGGCGGGGTTGCGCAGCTCCCGCCAGGCGTCGAGGAAGAGCAGCTCGCGCACCGCGAAAGGCTCGCCGCGCCGCGGCGGCGGGGTGCGCGGCAGGGTCAGGCAGAAGGCGGCGAGGGCGAGGGCGGCGGCGGCGCTGAGCTGGAACTGCACCGCGGTCTCACCCGCCTCGATCAGCCGCCCGTCGGCGGCAGCCCTGGTGAAGCCGAGCGCCAGCACCAGGCCAGCGGCGATCCAGCCGAGGGTGCCCCACAGGCGCACCAGGGGGAAGCGGGTGCCGCCGGCGGGCAGGTGGCGGAAGCTGAGGGTCGCGGTCAGGCCGAGGGTGGGCATGTAGAAGAGCATGTGCAGGAGGATCATGAGGTTGAAGAGCGTGCTCTTCGCCATGGTCAGCCCGAAGACCTGGACGGTGTAGTAAGCGATCTCGCGCGTCACACCGGGAGCGCTCGGCAGGTAGACCGCCTGCCCGGGCAGGTTGCCAACCCAGGGCAGCAGGAGCATCACCGCGCCGGCGCCGAGGAAGCAGGCACTGAGCACGCGCTCGGCATTGAAGAAGCGGTCGACGCACAGCCCGAGGACGAAGGGCGCGAGGATGGCGCCGAGCGGCCCGGCGGTATAGAGGTAGAAGGCGTTGTAGGCCATCTCATGCGCGATCATGAAGCGGTAGGCCGTGAGGTACCAGGCGCCCCAGGCGAAGAACTGGAGGAAGTGCAGCACCGACAGACGGGCGAACAGGTAGGGCGGCGAGGAGGTGGTCACCAGTGCTTCCGAGGTGGCGTGCGCAGCGGGGCGTGCGCTCAGAGCGCGACGGTCTGCCCGCTCTTGAGCGAGGCGTCGGCGGCGAGCACGATGGCCAGGCTGTTGCGCGCCGCCGCCCAGTGCTCGCTGAGGTCGCATCCGCTGCGGATGGCCTCCAGGAAGAAGGCCTGCTCGCGCGCGCACAGGCCGTCGTGATCGGGCTCGTCGGCCATGCTGATGATGCGGTCGGCGTGCACGAACTGGTTGTTGGCGTCGAGCGCGGCGCGATGCACGCGCACGGCACTGGTCGAGGTGTGGGCGTCGACCTCGTCGCTATTGCTGCTGCTGATGCGTTCGCCGGCTTCGATAGTCACCGCACCGAGTGGGCCGATCGCATCCTTCACGAAGAAGGCGGCGGTGCTCATCATCGGCCCCCAGCCCGCCTCGTACCAGCCCACCGAGCCGTCGGCGAAGACCACTTGGAGTTGGCCGTAGTTGTACATCCCAGGGCCCAGGTCGTCGGACAGCCGCGCGCCGATCGCCTGCACCCGCACTGGCTGCGATTGCGTCATTTGACACATCGCATCGACGTAGTGCACGCCGCAGTCGACGATCGGCGAGGCCGACTGCATCAGCGCGCGATGCACGTCCCACATCCGCCCGTGGCTCTGCTGGTTGAGGTTCATGCGCATCACCAGCGGCTTGCCCAGCTGGCGCGCTTCGCGGATGAAGACCTGCCACGCCGGATGGTGGCGCAGGATGTAGCCGACCACCAGCGCGCGCCCGGCGGCGCGCGCGGCGGCAATCACGCGCTCGCAGCTGGCGACGGTGGTGGCGAGCGGCTTCTCGGTGAAGACGTGGCAGCCGCACGCGAGGGCGGCGAGGGCGATCTCCTCGTGGGTGTCGGGGTAGGTGGAGATGCACACCGCATCAGGGCGGCTCTCCTGGAGCGCGCGCCGCCAGTCCTCGAAGCATGCGTGGCCGCCGCCGAGCTCGCGGTCGAGCGCTTCCTTGCTCAAACCGCGGCTGACCAGGCCGCACACGGAAAAGCCATCCAGGGCGGCAAAGGCCTTGGCGTGGGAACGCCCCATGTTGCCGCATCCGATGACCAGCACGCGCACCTCAGCAGGCATCGCTGGCTCCTTGGGCACGCCCGGCGCACGTGGTGCCCGGGCGGGCCGGGCAGATTATCTTCGTCATCGTCATCACCATCGCTCCACCCCCGTTCGCCGCGGCGCTGAGCGACTGTCCTGAGCATGCCGTGGGGCGGGGCCTGCGACAGCGCCGGATGGAGCGGAAAGCGCATCCCCCGTCGCGCACCAATGAGACGAAAGGCCGGAACATCCCCGCTAATGCGCCTGCCCTGCCAGACCAGCGCCGCACAATCCCGCTCGGGGAAACACCATGAGCCGACTCCGCCCGCTGTGCGCCTTCGCACTCCTGCTCGCCGCCGTGGGCGGCTGCGCGGAGCAGACCCGCTACGGCGAAGCGCTCGCGCCGCCGCCGGGCTTCACCGCGCTGATCGACGGGAGCGATCTCGCCGGCTGGTGGGGCGCCGACACCGAGGACCCCAGCGCCTACCTCGCGCTGCCGGCGGAGCAGCTGGAGAAGAAGCGCCAGGCCAGCCAGGCCGACATCCACAAGCACTGGACCTACCAGAATGGCGACCTGGTCAACGACGGCGCCGGGCTGTTCCTCACCAGCACGAAGAACTACGGCGACATCGAGATGCTGGTCGACTACCGCACGGTGGCCAAGGCTGATAGCGGCATCTACCTGCGCGGCACGCCCCAGGTGCAGATCTGGGACTACACCGAGGCCGGCGGCAAGTGGCCGCTCGGCGCCGACAAGGGCTCGGGCGGCCTGTGGAACAACGCCAAGGGCTCGCCCGGGCGCGATCCGCTGGTGCTCGCCGACAAGCCGTTCGGCGAATGGAACCACCTGCGCATCATCATGGTCGGCGAGCGCGTGACGGTCTATCTCAATGAGCAGCTGGTGGTCGATTTCGCGCGCCTGCAGAACTACTTCCACAAGGACCAGCCGCTGCCGCGCGTCGGCCCGCTCCAGCTGCAGACGCACGGCGGTGAGATCCGCTGGCGCAACATCTTCGTGCGCGAGATCGGGGTCGACGAGGCGGTCACCCTCCTGCGCAACGGCGGCCCGGACAAGGCGCCCGCCGAGTACGGCTTCACCTCGGTCTTCAATGGCAAGGACTTCACCGGTTGGGACGGCCCGGTCAGCGAATACGAAGTCAAGGAGGGGGCGATCGTGTGCCGGCCCAACAAGGGCGGCACCATCTTCACCAAGGAGAACTACGCCGACTTCATCGCCAAGGTCGAGTTCCGCCTGCCGCCGGCGGGCAACAACGGGCTCGCCATCCGCTATCCCGGCTACGGCGACACCGCCTACGTCGGGATGTGCGAACTGCAGGTGCTCGACAGCGAAGACCCCTCCTACGCCCACCTCGACCCGCGCCAGTACCACGGCTCGATCTACGGCCAGGTCGCCGCCCATCGCGGCTACCTCAACAAGGTCAACGAATGGAACTACGAGGAGGCGACCATCCAAGGCTCGCACATCAAGGTCGAGCTCAACGGCACGGTGATCCTCGATGCCGACGTCGCCACCATCACCTCCTTCATGGACAACAAGGCCCACCCCGGCAAAGACCGCAAGGACGGCCATTTCGGCCTCGCCGGCCACAATGATCCGGTCGCCTTCCGCAATATGAGCATCAAGCGGCTGCCAACCCCCTGAGCCCTCCGCCCCTGTGCCCGCCGCGGCGGCGGGCGGAAAGGCGTCCACGCCGCGGGCGGTGTGCCGTATCCACTGTGCGCACGCGCCCGGGAGAGCTTGTCGGGCGCTCGTTCGCGCATACGACCACCAGACCATGACCGAGCCCACTCCCGCAGCACAGCCACCGCTCCCTGAGCCTGAGGGCCTGCTCGCTCGCCGCCGTTTCATCGGCGCCGGCAGCGCCCTCGCCCTCGGACTGCTCTCGGCCCAGGGCCGGCTGATCGCCGAGGAGTTCACGCCCTCGCCCTCGGCCATCCCGGGCGCGGTGGAGCCGGTCGGCTGCGCGGTGATCGGCCTCGGCGAGCATGGACGGGCTCTGCTCACCGCGCTCACCAATGTGCCTGGCGCCGATGTGCGCTGGCTGTGCGACGGCTACGAGGCCACGCACAAGCGCGCACTGGAGATCTTCCCCAGGGCCACCGCCACCACCGAGGCGAAGAAGGTGCTCGACGACCCCGCGGTGCGCGCGGTGTGGATCGCCACCCCCACCCACCTCCATCGCGAGCTTGCGCTCAGCGCACTGCAGGCCGGCAAGCACGTCTATTGCGAGGCGCCGCTCGCCGGCACCGTCGAGGATGCGCGCGCCATCGCGCTCGCGGCGCAGGCCGCCACCGCCCAGGTATTCCATGCCGGGCTGCAGCTGCGCACTGATCCCCAGCACAAACATGTGCTCAGCTTCGTGCGCACCGGCGCGCTCGGTACCATCGCCCAATGCCAGGGCCACAACCACCGCCGCAGCTCCTGGCGGCGCATCGCCAGCAACGACGAGCGCCAGCGCGCGCTCAACTGGCGCCTGGCCAAGGCCACCTCGAGCGGCCTGCTCGGCGAGATCGGCATCCACCAGCTCGATGTCGCGAGCTGGTTCATCAAGGCGCTGCCGCTCTCGGTCACCGGTTTCGGCGCCATCCGCTGCTGGAAGGACGGGCGCGAGGTTCACGACACCGTGCAGTGCATCGTCGAGTACCCCGATGGCCTGCGCTTCCTCTACGACGCCACCCTGGCCAACTCCTTCGACTCCGCGGGCGAGCTCTTCCAGGGCTCGGAAGCCGCAGTGCTGATCCGCGATCACCGCGCCTGGATGTTCAAGGAGGCCGACTCGACTGCGCTCGGCTGGGAGGTCTACGCCTACCGCGAGAAGATCGGCGATGACACCGGCATCGCCCTGGTCGCGGATGCGACCAAGATCCTCGCCGCCGGCAAGCAGCCGGGCGAGAACCGCGAGGTCGACCCGCGGCGCACGCCCTTGGTGTGCGCCAGCGAGGCCTTCCTCACCGCGGTGCGCGAGAAGAAGCAGAGCGCCTGCCCGGCGCTGATCGGCTTCCAGGCCACCGTTGCCGCGCTCAAGGCACACGAGGCCACCATCACAGGCGGCACCGTGGTGTTCCAGAAGGAATGGTTCGAGCTCTAGGCGCCCGTTCCTCCGAATTCCACCCTTTCCCCCGCTCCATCACCCGCTGTCGAGGAAATCCCCCATGAAGCGCACTCCCTCCCAGGTCCAGGCCTCCCGCCGCTCGCTGCTCAAGGGCGCCGTCGCCGCCGCTGCCGCGATCGGTCTGACCGGCTGCGAGGGCGACGTGCGCTCCGCCGCCGCCGCGCCGGCGGCAGCCGGCGGCGCCGCTGCCGGTGCGGGCGGTGGTGGCAGCGCGGTCACCGGCTTCGCCGCCGGCACCATCCCACGCGGGGCGGTGCAGGCGAGCGGGCGCGTGCTCGGAGCCAACGACCGCATCCGCATCGGCGTGATCGGCGTCGGCGGCCAGGGCTTCGGCGCCCACGTCAAGGGGCTCAAAGCCAAGGCCGATGCCAACAACATCGAGCTCATCGCCTGCTGCGACCTCTACACCCCGCGCTTGGAGCGCGCGCGCAAGGAGATGACCATCGACGGCGGCCATGCCATCCAGGCCGACAAGGACTACCGCCGGCTGCTCGACAACAAGGACATCGACGCGGTGGTGGTCGCCACTCCCGAGCACTGGCACGCGCCGATCAGCCTGCAGGCGATGGACGCCGGCAAGCACGTCTACTGCGAGAAGCCGATGTGCCGCTACTTGGACGAGGCCTTCCAGCTGATCGACGCCCAGAAGCGCACCGGCAAGGTCTTCCAGCTCGGCATCCAGTACACTTCCAATCCCAAATTCCACGCCATCGGCGACTTCATCCGCTCCGGCAAGATCGGACCCCTGGTCACCGGCCAGGGCTCCTACTGCCGCAACGCCGGCAAGAAGGGCGAGTGGAACTACGACATCGATAAGGACGCCGGTCCGGGCA
>JAYVMM010000349.1:0-1899 GCA_043758975.1 Planctomycetota bacterium
CCGCCGTTCTGGGCGTATAGCGTCGAAAGGCTGGGCCATTGGCCGTCAGGCCGTTGCTGCGTTCGCTCACAAATCGCCCACTGATTCGCCGGACGACCCATTATTAATTAGGGTGCCTGCCAGCGGATGCGCGCGGATGCCGTCCGGGCGCAGGCGCAGCGGGCTCAGGTCGATGCGGGCGCGGCCGCATCGCCGCTGGGCGGCGCCGCTGCGACCGCGGGAGCGGCCCCATCGGCGGCGGGCACGATCTTCTTGGCGAAGCGCGGCGGCGGGTTGCCCTTGAGCAGGTAGGGCTCGCCTTCCGGCAGCTTGACCGCGTTCTTCTGGGTGTTGCGGATGAGATTCTCGATCTCATCGCTGGTGAAGCTGGTCGAGAGCTTAAAGGCGACCGCGACTTTGCCCTCTGGCGTAAGGGCGCTGTATTTGCACCACACGATGTGCGCGCTCTGGGTCAGTTCGAAGGGGGTGGTGACCCAGACCTGGTAGCGGTGTTCGGCATTGGCCGCGTTCAGGCAGCAGACATAGTCGCGATGGCTCTCGCTCGACACCGTCATGCCGAGCGGGCGGGCGATGTGGGTGAGGGCGATGCGGGCCGCTTCACCGGTGGTTGCGCCGCGCTCCTGCTGCACGAATGACATTTCGTACGTGCCGATGCTCAAGCGGCCTAAGGCCTTGGTAGTAACGGCGTTGATGTTTGGTCCGATAACGACCTTGTAGCCGGGTTCGGGGAAGTTGGCGTACTTGATTTTAGTCTCGGGCATGCAGTGGTTATAGAACCGGGGGGCGCCGCGACAACCCCCCGAACGCGGCCAGGGACCGCCACGCACCACCGCTATCTCAAGCGCGCGCACGCCGCACGCGCGCCAGGGTGTAGCCCGCCGCCCGCCGTTCCCAGATCCACGCCAGGGCATGGTGCGCGAGCGCGGTGGTGAACTCGGGGTCGAGGGTGCGGCGCGGATCGGCGAGCAGGCATTCCCCGCCAGGCGCCAGGCTGGCATCGAGGGTGGCGGCGAGCCCGGAGAAGCATTCCGGGCGGTAGAGAATGTCGCCGCCGAGGATGAGGGTGAAGGGCGCCCCGGGCAGCGGATCACCCCACTGATGCACGCTGGCCTGCGCGCGCGCGCCGAGCTGATTGCAGCTGATGGTGCGCGCCGCCAGCTCGACCAGCGCGCGCGCGCCATCGGCGAAACGCACCTGCGCGGCGTCCAAGGCCAGCGCGCTGAAACCGAGCTGGCCGAGCCCGCAGCCGAGGTCGGCGACGGTCGCGCCGCGGCAATCGACCAGCTGCGCGAGCTCCTCGGCGAGCCGGCTGCCCGCCGGCCAGGCGTAGGCGCCAGTGACGTCCGCTCCGCCGCCGTCCTCTCCGGCCTGCTCATCCGCGCCCACCGCAGCATCCCCAGGATGCGCGCCCGCGCTGGCTGGCGGCACGCCAGGCGGGCGGATCAGCCAGGCGAGGTGGGCGGGCAGGGGCGCGCTCTGCGCGCGGTGGTGCGGCGCCGCCGCCATGCGCGGTACGCTCAGGTATGCGCGCCGAGCGCAGCGGCGACCATCGGATCGCGCTCAAGCTCGCTCGACGGCAGCTGCACCTGCGCCAGCACCTTGTCGATGATGGCGTCCGCGCTCAGGCCCTGGGCCTCGGCCTCGTAGCTGGCGTGCATGCGGTGGCGCAGCACCGGCTTGGCCATGGCGCGGATGTCCTCGAGGGTGACGAAGGTGCGCCCGCGCAAAGTGGCGCGCGCCTTGGCACTGAGCACCAGCGACTGGCCGGCGCGCGGACCGGCGCCCCATTGCAGCAGGGGGGCGATGTCGGGGTGGCCGCCGACACTCGTCGGACGGGTGGCGCGCACCAGCGCCAGGGCGTAGCGCACCACGCCATCGGCGACCGGGGTGTCGCGCACC
>JAYVMM010000350.1:0-12675 GCA_043758975.1 Planctomycetota bacterium
GTTCGCAACGCAGTCCGATGCAACACCTGCAACCATTCCGTGACGCGACGCGTGGAGGCACCCGGGGTAGCCTGCGGCTGGCCGCACCCCCCCTGCTCCGCGGCGGTCCCGGTAGGGCAGCCGCCGCATGGGATGGTCAGCTCTGCCGCTAATCATGACCAGCCACAGTTCTGTCCGCCATCCCCCGCTGCCGAGAGAAAGCGCACCCCCGCATGCCCCTCCGCATCCCCCCCTCTGCCCTGCTCCTCCTCGCGCTCTGGTCCGTTGTCAGCGTTCCCGGGGGCGCCGCGGACGATGTCGTCGCGCTGCGGGCCAAGGGCCTCACTGTCACCGAGAAGGCCGGCGCCATCATCGCGGTGGCGGGACCGTTCCAGGGTCTGGGTGAGGACGGGCTCACCACCATCGCCGGCCTGAGTGCGCTCACCTCGCTCAACCTCAACGGCAGCACGGGCATGATCACCGATGCCGTCATCACCCGCATCGTCGCGGTCGGCAACCTGCGCGAGCTGGTGTTCAACGGCGCTGATTTCAGTGATGCCGCACTGCGCACCATGGCCGGGCTGCCGCATCTCCACACGCTCACCCTGTTCCACCCCTGCCGCGGGCGCAACGACTTCACCGGCGCCGGCATCGCCGCGCTCGCCGCGCTGCCGGAGTTCGAGAATCTCACCGTCGCCGGCGGCACCGTGGGCGATGCCGCGCTCAAGGCGATCGCCACCCTGCCGCACCTGCACGCACTGCGCTTGTGGCACAACCAGGAGACCGCCGAAGGCGTGCGCTGCCTCGCCAGCCTCACCGAGCTGCGCTCACTGACCCTCGGGCAGCGCCTGCCTGGACGTGATGCCCTGCCGCCGAGCCTGTGCGACGCCTCGCTCAGCGCCATTGCTGGCATTGCCACCCTGGAGGAGCTCTCGCTGCAGCAGGCCCACCTCACCTATGAGGCGCTCGCCGGCCTCAAGCAGCTGCCGAAGCTCAAGAAGCTGACCGCCATCCAGATCGAACTCCCGGCGGAGGACGTCGAGCGCCTGCGTGCCGCCCTGCCCGGGGTGACCATCGCCTGGACGGCGATGAGCGAGCCGGACGCGGCGGCGCAGCGCGCCAAGATGAAGCTGTAGTACGAAGCGGTAGTTCAGGCGCGGACATCTCCTCTCCCGTGTTCCCGCCAAGTCCGCCAGGCACCGTGGCGCGCCGGGCGCCAACGGCGCTGGCGCCTCCCGGCCATCCTGCTTCAATTCCGCTGCCACGCCCGACTCCAGCGGTCCGGCGCCACCAGCAGCGGAGGCGGAGATGTCGACCACCCCCACGACGAGCCGGGCCCTGGCCGGGGTACGCGCCTTGGTCACCGCCGGCGGCCAGGGCATCGGCCTGGGCATCGCTGAGCACCTCCTGCGCGCCGGGGCCGAGGTCGCGGTGCATTACCACCGCAGCCGCGCGGGCGCCGAGCAGCTGCTCGCCCTGGCGGGCAGCCTGGGACGCAAGGCGCTGGCGGTCGCCGGCGATCTGCGCACTCGCGCCGGTGCGCACGCGGTGGTGGCGGAGGCGGTCACCGGCCTCGGTGGACTGTCGGTCCTGGTCAACAACGCCGGCTCGTTGGTGCGGCGCAGCAGCCTGGCCGAACTTGACGAAGCGCTCTGGCAGGAGGTCATCGACGTCAATGTGGCCTCGATGGCCTGGGTCACCCAGGCGGCCCTGCCGCATCTCGCGCAGGCGCGTCCGTCGGCGATCATCAACCTCGCCTCGCTCGCTGGGCGCAAGGGCGGCCATGGCGGCTCGCTCGCCTATGCCACCGCCAAGGGCGCGGTGCTGACCTTCACCCGCGCGCTCGCCCAGGAGGTCGGCCACCAGGGCATCCGCGTCAATGCTCTCGCCCCTGGGCTGATCCTCGGCACCAGCTTCCATACCACCCATACCACCGACGCCTCCGCCGCGGCCACCGTCGCCGCCCTGCCGGTCGGACGGGCGGGGACGGTCGACGATGTCGCCCGCGTGGTCGCCTTCCTCGCCAGCGAGCGCGACGGCTTCATCCACGGTGCCACCATCGATATCAACGGCGGCGCCTATTTCAGCTGACCCGAACGGGCTGGGAGCGAAGCGCTGAGTGCCCGGGGGGATCGGCGGTCAGACCACGGCTAGGTGGGCGGCGCTAGAACGCCCCTAAGATCTCGCATGACCGTCATGACCGCAGTGGCGTCATAATTCGGATATGCCGCATTGACCTCCTGCGCGCCGCGGTCGGCAAATCGGTCATAGAGTTGAGACCAGAGACTCTGAGCCTGCCTAATCCAGGCACCGTACTGCGGGTGATTACGCCAGAGGTGGAACTTTGAGCGCCACGCAGCCCATTCCGAACGAAGGCTCGCCACGACCTTGAAGGCGTCGGCGCTGTCTTTCGCGTAATTCTGCCCATTCCGTTGGCGCTCCGACCGTATCAGCACCTTTTGCAGGGCATAGGCGAGCGGATGGGGGATGAGAACCACCCCTAGCCTTGGCACCTCTACCCGCACTGGCTCTTCCAGGAGGAGGCCGACGTAGTCGAGGGTGTAGGCGATCAATTGGTCATTTTGCGGATGGGCATTCGAATCGCTGGCCGGCTGCCGCAGTTGAGTGATGAATTCGACATGCGGATCACGACGGCTGGGATGCTTGAGGCCGTCGGGGAAGTAGTGTCCGGCCACCGGCGTAAGAATCAAACCTTGGGGTGGACGTTCGCGGAGTGCATCTCTTGTGTGGTAGCGCAGTCCTGCGCTGATGAGCAAATCATGAAGATTGGTCCCTCCGACGACTAGAAGCGGGTCCGCCACTGCGATGTCGAGGTCGAGGGTCCCGACACCTGTGAGACCGAGATCAATATAGCTAGGTAGGAAGCGGTAGAGATCGCGGGCCATGCCACCCGCTATTACTACATGTTCGCGGTAGACTCCCAATAGGGGAATCAGCCGATTGAAGAGCGTGTCAATCCTGCGAACCCGTGAGAGTGGACGCATTATTTCGCCAGAAACAAATCATCGCAAATGACCGATGCCTGTTCTGGACCACGCTGCGGGTCACTAACGACGTCGATGGCGGCCTCCCACGGATCCACGACTGGCAAGCCGTCTATCTCAGTAACCCACGAAAACGTTGTTATCGGATGTGGGCTTCTCTGAAGGTGAAGGAGTGCTTGGTCTGACGGGACTTCCCTTAAAGACCACTCTGTCATGAGGCTTCGCAGCGAGCCCTTCACTGAGATGGTGAAGGGCTTGCCGCTAATATCATTCACAGCGAGCTTCTTATGAAGCGAGCAGGCTGACCAGTCGGTGATTGCCCAGCGGTCCCCGTTGGGCTTGCGCTGCTTTCTGAGCCATTCATGGATGCGAGATTTTTTCATGGAAACAGATTCATATAGTGGGGCCACTGGGATGGTTCGCATCCGACGATGTCGGCGCTTTTCGAGCCACCAGGCGATAATCTCCGAAGTCGCTCGGATCACAGGAATCCGGCCTCGCTGAGATTGCATCCATCCATATTGGATGAATCCACCGATTGCATTGTAGACAGACGCCCTGGAAACACCGAGCCATTGAGCCAAATCTAGAATAGTATTTGGCAGCCCTAATTTTGAAGATTGGTGGACATAGTGATAACGAAGTCGTCGGGAGGGGTCTAATGTCTTCGTCAGCAGAATGCTTTTCAGCACGGCTAGCTCGACGTCACTGCTCGGTTCATGGGCCGTGATCGCTTCTAGGGCTTCGTTCAGGACATCATCGCGATCAGGAACCTCAATGAATCGGTCCCCTAGGGCCGGAAGGTAGATCATGCACCCACCCCGTTCACTGAGGATTGCCCACGGAGCACGCGACTGCAGCTGCTTTTGTGAAGCGCACAAAGCTGAACTCCAATCCGCTTTCGCTCGGGGCAGGCGCGGAACCGTGATGAGCATGAGGCTTTTGGCGCCTGACGGTAACGCGCTCCGCAGAACATGGAGACTGAGCACCTCGAGTAGGCGCTCGGGTACGTTTGGCAGGCTCCTACTACCTATGGGAAGGTCCTCGCCAGCGATTCGGATAACGGAATCTGGAGCCGACTCGTCGAGCACGGTACACTGCACGGCTTGGGTCTTCAGGTGCCTTACCAATGCCATGAGTGCGGTCGGTTGTTCTCCTGTGGGCATGGTCTCAGCATCGTTCTTTAGTCTACATTACAATAGAATTATACCGTAATGTATACTTATGGAATTCCGTGTATACACGGCAGGGTGGAGCTCAGGTGATCCCTCAGGCTCAGCGAAACGAGAGGCCGATTCCAGGCGATCGCATACGATTGGAGACACTAGCGGACGTGAAAGACGCCACCGCAATTCTTGATGGATAACGTATCGTTCCGACAAGCACTTGCGGTGGAAATCTAATCACTTTGCGGGTGATTGAATTCGGGCCCGGAAGATGTCGGCAACATACTGCCGTTTAGCGACTTTCGGCAGGAGATCCTAGATTCCAAGCGCAGACTTTAGGTTCACTTCTGCTCGCTCGCGGCAGGCTATCCGAAGCGGCGTTCCAGCCGCTGATAGGCCCAGGAGCCCGCCATCAGCAGCGCACCCGCGACCAGGAAGCTGAGGATGCGCGCGAGGTCATGCAGGTAAGCGAGGTCGAAGAGCGCGAGCTTGGCCACGGTGAGGGCGAACAGGCCGAGCGCGATGATGCGCAAGGCCCTGACCCGGAGGCGGAAGCCGAGTGCCAGCAGCGCCATCGCATAGAGCGACCAGGCGATGGTGACGGAGACCAGGCGGACCGAGGGATTCAGGCCCATCGCCATCACCGCAGAGAAGGCCTCCAGGGTGATCAGCAGCCATCCCCACAGCAGGGTAGCGGCGAGGAGCTTCTGCCAGCCGTCGCTCGCACGCACCGCGCTCAGCCGGGTCAGGTACGCCAGCAGGAGCAAGGCCCCGGTGCCGTAGATGAAACTCGGATGGGCACATGCGCGCGGGACCGGCAGCGGTCCGAGGTAGCCGACCAGGGAGATGATGATGACCACAGCGGCGCAGCAGCAGGAGAAGGAGTGCCACCAGCTGCGGCTGCCGAGAAAGAACGCCGACAGCGCACCGGCCATCAGCCAGGCGGCGGCGGCGAGCTGCTGCGGATGTGCAAAATCGCTGGCCCTGGCAGCTGCGACCGAGCCGACCAGATCGAGATGAAGGACCGCCATCAGCCAGGCGGCAGCACCGGCAAGCGTCCAGCCGCGCAGCGGATCGCGGGACTGGGCAGCGATCGTCGCGAGCGCAGCGGTGACGACGATGCCTGCACCGGTCAAGGCGTTGAACAGCGAGGTTCCGCTCCAATCGTGCTGGGCGTGCCCGACCAGGACGCACAGCATCGCGCCTGCCGCCATGACCAGAGGCTGGGCCGGTGTCCCGCCATGCGCTCGGGCGGTGACCGCGGCAGCGGCGCCGACGACGGCCCAGCCGCACGCGGCCAGGGCGGCGGTGGAGCCCACCGGCGACTGGAGATGGGCGAGGGCGACCGCGGCATGCCAGGAGGCGCCGCACCACCAGGCCAGGCCATGGATGATCGCCCGCGCCTCCGTCGGCCAACGCAGGCGGGCGATCACCACCGCGACGACGGCCACCGCACCGAGGGCGAGGTAGCGGGGATCCCACATGCTGGTCACCGACATCCCCGCGGCCAGGGAGTGGATCACGGGCAGCACCGCGGCGAAGGCGGCGAGGGCGAGCAGGACGCAGGCGCCGCGCAGGCGCTCCTCCGCCCAGGGCCAGCTGCGTGCGAGCGCCGGCAGGGCGGCGCAGTCGGCGACGCAGAGCGAGGCCTGCGCCCAGGCTGGCACCAGCACGGAATGGCTGCTGCCCCACGACAGGCACTCGCCGCCGAGGCGGACCGCCAGCCAGGCCGGACCGGACATCGCCACCCAGCCCGCGACGCGGACCTGTTCGGCATGAGCCTGGGCGCGCCGCAGCAGCAGGGCGACGGCGACAGCGGCGACCAGCACCAGGGAATCGCAGGCGCAGCCGGCGTTGAACACCGGCAGGTCGGGGGTGCTCGTCCCGATGGCATGGAGGCCGGAGGTCATGGCGATGGCGAGCACGATGAGCGCGAAAAAGCCGAGCGGCGCAAAGGCATGGCGCCGGCAGAGCCAGGCCAGCAGGATCGCCTCCGCCGCCCAGGCCGCGGTGAGCGGCGAACCCCCGAGCAGCATCGGCACGATGGCGGTCACGCTCATCGCCGCCAGGCCGCTGAAGCCGCCACGGGCGAGCTGGTCGCCGCCGAACAGGCGTTCCGCATGCAGCGCCAGGAGCCCATAGCCGCAGGCGATGGCGGCGGCGAAGAGCGCTTCGATCTCAGACGTCCCATACAGCGCGCAGTGCAGCGCGATGAGGGTGACGATGGCATTGGCGGCGCCGAGCAGGTAGCCCTCGGCGGCCATCATGGCGCGCCAGCGCAGCCGGTAGGCCACCGCGACCGCGCCGAAGACCAGCCAGAAAGCCATCGCCCACACCGCCATCGCCAGAGTGCCGGCAGCTTCGCCCTGGCGATCCCACCACACGCCGATCATCACTTCGGTGCCGATGAAGGCGACGCTGTTGAGCACCGGCCAGCGCCGCCACAGCGCGACAGCGAGCACGCCCGCATCCAGCAGCAGCAGGTAGGCGAGCAGGACATCGCGGCTGCCCGATCCATTGGCGAGCAGTACCGGGGTGAGCAGGCCGCCGATGGTCGCCAGGGTGGCGATCGGCACGGCATCGTGGCGGATGCTGCGCCAGACTCCGAGCGCGGTCAGGACGACCATCGCCAGGAAGGCGGCGCTCTGGCTGAGCACGCGCACCTCGGGATAGGCGAAGGCGGCGAACAGCACGGCGTAACCCAGACGGAGTCCGAGACCCAGCACCCCCTGTCCGAAGGCACGCCAACCGCGGCGCACCAGGATATCGCCGGTGACGACGATGCTCGCGGCGACCACGCTGCCGCCGATGAGGCGCCCCAACGGGCCGATATAGCTATGCACCATGCAGTAGCGCACGGCGAAGCTCCCGGCGATGAAGACCAGGAAGGCGCCCAACCACGACATCCAGCGCCGTCCGACCACATCCTCGAAACGGGCCCAGGCGGCGGCCGTGGCCTGCTTCTCGGCGGTGCGCGGTCTGCGGTCGGCGATGGCGTGCAGAGCAGCCAGGCGCTCCGGGTGGGCGGCGCCTGGCGACGGTGGTGTGGGCGATGCGCTCTCAGCTGCGCCGTCCGCCGGCGGTGCCGCCGCCGTGGTCATCGGATGAAGGTCGGCAACGGCGATGGCTGCCGCGATGTCAAGGGAGTGGTGCGGCAGTTCGATCGCAAGTCCGGGAGGATTGGGTGCAGGCGCGGGCTGATGGTCGCTGGCCGTGGGCGGCGCCGCCGGCGATGTGCTCCCCACTCCTTCCATCGGCGCCGTTGTCGGAGCGGGTGGCATTGGCGTCGTAGCGGGTAAGACGGCGGCGGCGGGTGGCGGATTTGCCTGCTGTTGGGTGGCAGCTGGCGGCGCTGGCGCGCGCCGCTGTGCCTGCAGCTCGCGCAACTCCTGGCTCAGCTGGGCGCAGCGCCGCTCGAGCGCGGCCATCCTGTTGCCCAGGTTGATGTCGCGGAAGAACGCGATCAGCCCAGCGAGCAGGGCGAATGCCACCCCCAGCCCAATAAAAATCACCAGCCCTTCCATCAAGCCTCCTGGATCATTTCGGCCACTGTCCTCACCATTAAGTTATCGATCGTTATCTAATGGTCAAGCGTGCGGTCCTCCCACGTCTGGATTCGCACCGCCCCGCGCCCTTTCCCCGGTGTCAGTGGTCGGAGGTATCGGCATCAGCGAAGCAGCGGGACGCGACGACCTCACTGGCGATACACCATAGCGGCGGCTCCGGCACAGGGAGCAGGCGATGATGTACGGTGGTCGACATCCGGCAACATTTATCGCAGGCGCTGCCGCTCTCGATCAGGCGCGAGGGCAAACAGAGCGTCTGTGGATCCGGGGCAGCGACCTGGGCGAGGGCCGCCGGAAGGACGCCGCCAACCATATCTGGGCACCGCCAGCGATGGTGACCCGGCGTGCGACCGGGGTGCGCGCGATCAGTGCGCGACCCCGGTGAGCGAGCGAATGAGCGCGGTCTCGGCGGGGTTGTACGGCGTGCCGTCACCGTGCAGCAGTTCGTGGAACCACACCGGCGGCTCGTCGCCATAGGCCTTGGAGGAGGAGTCCCAGGGGAACTTGGTCTGGGTCTTGCCGTCGACGAAGCCCCATTGGTAGGCGCTGATGCCCTCCTTCTTGAACAGCGGCAGCACGTCGAGGATGGTGCTGCCGGTCGGGCGGGCCATGTACTCAGTGCAGATCAGCGGGCGCTTGTAGCGGCGTAGGGCGGTGATCGATTCGCTGGTGTGCGCCGGATCGGTGTAGGCATGGAAGGTGACCACGTCGCTGTTGTCGACCTGGAAGCGCTGCGCCGGCGACAGCTTCTCATAGGGCGCCGCGCAGTTCTCCCAAATGCAGAAGCTGACCGGTTGGCTGGGGTCGGCGGAGAGCGCCCACTCCTTGGCCTTGGCGGCGAGGCGCAGGACCTGCTCGGTGTCCTTGCCGCGGTAGCCATTGTCGAACTCGTTGAAGAGATCCCACAGCACGATGCGGCGATCGGCCTTGAAGTGCGATATCACCCCCACCACGTAGTCCTTGAGCGCATCCTGCTTGACCGGGTCGGCGTTGACCGCGCGTCCGGGCGACTGCATCCAGCCGGAGTTGTGCACGTGCGGCTTGGGCGCACGCTGGGGTCCCAGCTGGGGGTTGGGGTCCCAGCAGGCGTCGAAGAACACCAGCATGAGGCGGATGTGGTGCTTCTCGGCGAGCGCGAGCACGGTTTCGATGCGGGTGAGGAAGCCCTTGGCGTCCTGCTGCCATAGCAGGTCGTGGAGGAAGACGCGGAAGGTGGTGTAGCCGACCGCTTCCGCCCATCCGAACTCCTCATCGATGGTCTTGGCGTCGAAGGTAGCGGCCTGCCACATCTCGAGTTGGTTGATGGCGGTGCGCGGGGTGTAGTTGCCGCCGGCCATCCACGGCTGGGCCGCCGCCCAGCTGACCGCCTGCTCGGGCGTCCATAAGTCACGCGCCGCGGCGGGAATGGCGAGCGCGAGCAAAAGCGCCAGCAGTTGGAGCGAACGAAGGGCAAAGGACAGAGCAGGGCGGGCGGGGATGGGCGCGTGGTGCATCGCGTGGTGTCCTTCGGTGTGATGGTGCTGTGCGGTTTCTGGCGCTCGGCAGGGCACAGTGCCGGGATCCGCAGCCATTTCAACCAGGTTGCGCGCGATGTGCGTTTTCCCGGGGGTCATGTGCATCCTGAGCATGAAATACCGCCCGGGCCCGGGCCCGGGCGGGATCGGCGAGACGACGTTCATGCCCGGCCTCCAGTGCTGCGCCGATACCGGTCGCGGGCGACTGTTGCGGTACCTGCGCAGGGTGCCGCTGATCCCAGCGCGGGTCCTGACACGTACGAGCCGGTGGTCCTGGGCGCGCGCCGAGGTGCGGGTGCGCGCGCACCAGGGACCGCGCGGCGGGAAATGCATGCAGGTACACCTTTACCCGGGTGCGGGGATGCCGACAACCGGGCACCGCCCGGGCCGTGCCAGTCCGCCGCCGCCACCCGAGAGAAGCAGCGCCCCATGATCGATCGTCCCGCGCCCGACGTCTGGATCAGCCATCTCGGCCATGCCCTGCCCGGGCGGGCCATCAGCCAGGAGGAGGCGGTGCGCTGGCTCGAGCCGCGCCTGCACTCCGGCAGCGATCACGGCAAGCTCCACCGCTTCGCCGGCAAGTCTGGTGTCGCCTTCCGCCATTCCGTACTCGACCTCCACGGCCCCGAGGGCGAGCACTTCTTCCCTACCGGCGGTGGTCCGGGCGCTGACATGAATACGCGCAGCGCCACCTTCGACCGCACCGCCCTGCCGTTGGCGCTCGCGGCGGTAGAGGCCGCCTGTCCGGACGGCCTGGGCGAGATCACCCACATCATTGTGGCGACCTGTACCGGCGCGGTCGCCCCCGGCCTCGACATCCAGCTCGCCGCCGCGCTCCGGCTGCAACCGACCGTGCGCCGCACCATGATCGCCTTCATGGGCTGCTATGCCGCCATCCCAGCGCTGCGCACGGCATGGTACACCTGCCGCGCCGATGCGCGCGCGCGCGCACTGGTGGTGTGCTGCGAGCTCGGCAGCCTGCACCTGCGCCCGGGCCCGACCGACGAGGAGCTCATTGCGGCCCTGCTCTTCGCCGACGGCGCCAGCGCCGCCATCGTCACCGCCGATGATTCGCCACCCGGGCTCGGCCTGCGCATCGTCAACGACGCCAGCATGCTGGTGCCGGACAGCTCCGAGCTGATGACCTGGGCTGCCGCCAGTGACGGCTTCACCCTGCATATCTCGCCGCGCATCAGCAGCACCATCGGCATGGACCTGGTACCGCTTAGCGACCGCTTGCTCGGTGCTGGGCGGCCCGCCGTGGCGGCGCGCTGGGCGGTCCATCCCGGCGGTCCACGCATCCTCAATGCAGTGGAGACCCGCCTCGCCCTCGGCGCGGGGGCGCTCGCGAGCAGCCGGGCCGAGCTCGCCGCCGGCGGCAACCGTTCGTCGGCGACGGTGATGGGCATCGTCGAGCGCGAATTGTGCACCCCGTGGACCGGCCAGCTCGCGCTGCTCGCCTTCGGCCCCGGTTTGACCGCTGACGCCTTGCTCATCGAGCGCTGGTGAGCTGGTGGTGGCGGGCGCGCTGAGAGCCATCCTGTCCCTGGTCATCGCGGTGGCTGCGACCCTCGCCCTGGTCCCCGCGGCGGTGGGCCTGCGCATGGCTACCGGCAATGACGCTTGGATCGACCGCGCCGGCCCCGCCTGGACCGCCCTCCAGGCGGTCGAAGCGCGCTTCGGGCGCGAGGATGGCCTGGTCATCGGGGTGTTCGCGCCGGATGTGCTCGCGCCGGCGTTGCGCAGCTGGCAGGCCGCGCTCGAAGAGCGGGTGCGCGCGCTGCCGGGGGTGGCGGGCGTGCGCAGCCTGCTCAGCGCCCAGGACGTCCAGGTCGATGCCTTCGGCCCGGGCGCGGTGCCGCTGATCTCCGCGCGCCTCGCCGGCACGGAGCTGCCCGCCGCCGAGCGCGATCGCCTGCTCCACCACCCGCTTTATGCCGGGCTGCTGGTCGCGCCGGACGGGCGTGGCGCGGCGATCCTCGTCCGTCTGCGCGCCGACTGCGATGAGGCGGGCGCCGACCGCCTGATGCACACGCTCGGCGGAATGCTCGCCAGCTCACCGCCGCCGGGCGGCGCCGAGGCGGTGCTCGGCGGCCTGCCCGCCCAGAAGCAGGCGATCAACGCGGTGGTGCTCGCCGATCAGCGCGTCACCGTGCCGCTCAGCCTGCTCATCCACTGCTGCCTGATGCTGATGATCCTACGCCGGCTGGTCCTGGTCGCTATCCCGGTGCTCGCGATCGTCGCCTCGATGGTCTGGACCTACGCCCTCATCGCCCTCGCCGGCCAGCCGCTCGACGCCGCGCTCGGGCTGCTGCCGCCCTTGGTGATGGGGGTGGCGGTGGCCTCGGCGCTGCACCTGGTCTACGCCTACTCCGCCGCACGCCTGGCAGGCCAGCCGCACCCCTACCGCAGTGCGCTCCTGGCTACGCGAGTGCCCCTGCTGCTCGCCACCGCCGCGAGCGCGGCGGGTGTGCTCGGCCTGCATTGGGGCCCGGTGCCGGCGGTGCGCGGCTTCGCCCCCTTCGCCGCCGCCAGCATCGTGCTCGCAGCATTGGCGCCGGTGCTGTGGCTGTGGGCGCTCGCTCCTTGGATCGGCGAGGCGGCGTGCCGCCAGCTGCAGGAGGGTGCTTTCGGTGCGCCACTCGGGCGGCGCCTGGGGCGGCTCGCCAATTGGAGCGTGCGCCGGCGCAGATGGGTGCTCGGCGCGCTCGCGCTCATCATCGTGGTGGGTGCGTTCGCGCTTACCCGCCTGGAGGCGGACGCCGACTTCCTCCATGCCTTGCCGCCGTCGGACGCGGTGCGCCGCGCGCATGAGCGCATCGACCAGGCGGTCACCGGCGTGCTCGGACTCGACCTCCTGATCGACCCTGGTCATGCGCCGCAGACCGCCGACCTCGCCGCGCTGGCACGCCTCGAGGCCGGCATGCGCGCCGACCCCACCGTGGTGGTGGCGGTCAGCCTGGCCGACCTCATCGCCTACATCGGTGAACGCAGCGCCGCCGCCAGCCAACGCTTCGCCGCTGCCGAGGCGCTTGGCGACCTGCCCATCGGCGCGCCGGCGGCCTGGCAGGAGCTGGTCGGCGAGCGTTTGGCAGGCGACCAGCTGGGCGCGCCCGCGCCCGGCAGCGCGGCGGCGCGCGGCGGCCCCGCCACCACCCTGCGCATCATCGCCCGTCAGCGCGACGCGAGCATGGCCGCCAATGCCGCCGGGGCGCGCTCGGCGGCGGCGGCGGCGCGCGCGGCCTTCCCGGGCGCGACCATCGTCGCGGCGAGCGGCGGGCAGCTCCTCGACGAGACCTCGCAGCAAATGATCCCGGCGGTGGTGCGCTGCCTGCTGCTGCCGCTGCCAGTGCTGGCGGTTATGCTGGTGGTGGTGCTGCGCTCGCTGCGCCTGGCGGCGCTCGCCCTGCCGGTGGCCGGGCTGCCCCTGCTGATCACCTACGCC
>JAYVMM010000351.1:0-1739 GCA_043758975.1 Planctomycetota bacterium
TAGTTGTTGCCATTTTCTTGAAAATATTTTTCGCCCCGAAGGGGTGCCGCTTGCATGCGCACTCCCACATGCATCGCCCTCCTCCACGACATCCGCTCCGTGATTTTAGAATCGCAACCTGATCGGTTCGAGCGCAAACGTGGCGTCATGCCTCCTGCGGCCACCATGATTTGCCTCTTGGGCATGGTCGCCGCAGGATTGGGCACCGGCTATGAGTCGCTCCTGACTGTGATGTTCACCACCATAGGCACCATCCTCGGTTGGACCGCCGCTCTGACTGGACGCCTTGCCCTGGCGCTGCTAGCGTGTCGCAGAGGGATATGCAGTGGATGCTCATCCTCATGCTGGTGTGCCGCACGATTGTCAGCGGCGTGGAATCGCCCGCTGCCATCCGCGATCGCGAAGTAGCAGTGGCGCGTCTCCTGCGATCAGAGATATTTCCGGCCGAAATCCAGTTCCAAGCTGGGGGCTACCAGGCCCTCAGCCGGGACCATATCGGCGAATTCGGCTGGGTCGTCCAGCTCGCCGGGCGGGGGGGCGACCACCTCCTTTCCACATCCCGACGGCACCCGCTACCTGCACCTCCTCGATGGGCCCTTCGCCACCGGGCGCACGGCCGAAGGCTATGTCTTCGCCGCCGTCCTGCCCGGCGGTTTGACCGGGCTGCTGTGCGAACAGGACGCGGCTCCGGAGGTCGGCCTGCCCGGGGTGCTCGACCGCCAGCGCTTCTTCGCCGTGCTAGCCTGGCCGGTCGCACCGGAGCTCGGAACCCAGGACTTCCTGCTCATGCCGATTGGCACGATCTATGCCGCCAAGCATTCCGGGCGGCCCCCTCCTACGACCGAGGCGATACGCTACGACCCGGTGGCCCGGTCATGGACGACCCCATGGCGGGCAGCCGACCCGCGGTCCCGCCTCGCCAATATGCCAAGCGCTTGATCAAGGCCAAGGACCTGGCCGAGGCGTTGGACCAGATCGATTGGCTGTGGCGCTATTGTTCAACCACGGGCGTCATGATGCCCATCGAAATCGATGCGAAGGATTTCCGCGACCAGTTCGCCGCGCTCGCCGATTGCTTCCCGCCGGCCCGCGCAGCCTATGAGGCCTGCATGGCCGGCGCCTACGACCAGGCGCTGGCCGGGGCGCCGACGCTTCCGCCACCGGCAAAGGGACAGCTGGTGCCAGCGGAGACCGGCGACTTCGCGCGCTACCTGCTCCTGGCCGAGCATGTGCAAACGCCGGAGCAGCTCGTCGCCGCCTTCAAGCACCTCGACGCCGTCAGCCATGCGGCAGCGCAATGGCAGTATCCGGAGATGGTAATCCACCTCATACAGCATGACGAGTTTGCCTATATGGGCACCTTCACCCCGGCGTTCGACGCAGCGACGCGGCAGTCGTATTGCGACGATCTCCTCGAAGACTATCGCATGGCGCGTATGGATACGACCGGCACCGGACCGCAGGCCGCGAGGGCCAAGGCACAATTTGAGGATGCCATCCAACGCCTGGCCCTGCTCCGGCTGGTCTACGCCCATACTCAGCGCAGCGCCGCTCTCGTACGCCTCGAGGATGTCGCCCGCGCGGTGCTCAAGCCCGAGGAAGTGCGCTCGCTCGTGCAGGCCACCCAGGGCATCGAATCCCGGGCGCGCGTTGCCGGCTCCTGAAGGATATGCACTTCGACTCTATTCTAGCCGGTGAGAAAGCACGAATAGGCTATTGCACCAGGTCGCTGGCAATGC
>JAYVMM010000352.1:0-4424 GCA_043758975.1 Planctomycetota bacterium
CTGATCGAAGTGGCGCCGGGCATCGACCTGCGCCGGCAGGTTCTCGACCTGCTGCCGTTCGCGCCCCTGGTGGTTGAACCGCGCGCGATGCCGTCCACCGCCTTTGCGCGCAGCCACCCATGAGCGGGATCGCCATCGTCGCCGCCAAACGCACGCCGCAGGGCCGCCTGGGGGGAGCGCTCGCCGCGCTCTCGGCTGGCGACCTCGGCGTCGCCGCGGCGCAGGCGGCGCTCAAGGGCATCGATTCCGAGGCCATCGACCAGGTGATCATCGGCAACGTCCTCGGCGCCGGGTTGGGCATGAACCTGGCGCGCCAGATCGGCCTGCGCGCCGGGGTACCGCAGCGGGTGCCGGCGTGCACGGTGAACATGATGTGCGCCTCGGGCATGCAGGCGGTGATCCTCGCCGCACAGGTCATCCGTGCCGGCGAGGCCGAGGCCGTGCTGTGCGGCGGCAGCGAATCGATGTCCAATGCCCCCCACCTGCTGCAGCGCGCCCCGGAGGCCCGCCGCATCGGCGCCAACGGGCGCGCCGACACCTTGCAGTGCGACGGCCTGGTCGACCCGCTGCTCGGCGAGCACATGGGCGTGACCGCGGAGCGCCTTGCCACCCGCTACCACATCGAGCGCGAGGCCCAGGATGCCTTCGCCGAGCGCAGCCACCGCGCCTATGCCGAGGCGCTCGCGGGCGGGCGATTCGCCGCCGAGTTGGTCGCGCTCGCCAGCTGCCCAGGCGATGAGCATCCGCGCCCCGGCCTGACCACCGCCAAGCTCGCTACCCTGCGCCCGGCCTTTTCCGCTTCAGGCACCGTCACCCCAGGAAACGCCTCGGGTATCAATGATGGCGCCGCCATGCTGGTGGTGGCGGACGCCGATGCCGCCCAACGACGCGGCTGGCCGGTGCTCGCTCGCCTGACCGCCTGGAGCGCGGTCGGCTGCGATCCCGCCGTCATGGGCCTCGGCCCGGTGCACGCCATCCGCCAGCTGCGCGCGCGCCACGGCGTGCGCCACGAGGATTGCCAGTGCATCGAGCTGAACGAGGCCTTCGCGGCGCAGTCGCTCGCGTGCATCGCCGAGCTCGGCCTGGACGCGGAGAGAGTCAACGTCGATGGCGGGGCCATCGCCCTCGGCCATCCGCTCGCGGCCAGCGGTGCGCGCCTGCTGGTGCACCTCGCCCAGCGCGCCGTCGCCGGCGACTGGCGCAGGGCGCTCGCGGCGGTGTGCGTCGGCGGTGGCATGGGCGTGGCCGTCGCGATGGAGGCCTGAACGGTGTTCGCGGTGCTGGTGGTGATCGGCGCCCTCGCCCTGCTGATGGCCGCGGCCTACCGCGGGCACAGCGTCATCCTGCTCGCACCGGTGGCGGCGCTGCTGGCGGTGCTGGTCACCGATCCGAGCGCGGTTCCGGTGCTGTTCACCGGGGTCTACCAGGAGCGTCTCGCCGTCTTTGTACGCTCCTATTTCCCGGTGTTCCTGCTCGGCGCGGTGTTCGGCAAGCTCATCGAGGCATCGGGAGCCGCCCGCGCGCTAGTGGTGGCGACCGCGGCGGTGGTCGGACCGCAGCGCGCCATGCTGGCGATCGTCGTGGTGTGCGCGCTCCTGACTTATGGCGGCGTGTCGCTGTTCGTGGTGGTGTTCGCCGTCCATCCCTTCGCGGTCGAACTATTCCAGCGCTCCGGAATCCCCCGCCGCCTGATCCCCGGCACCATCGTTCTGGGCGCGTTCTCCTTCACCATGGACGCGCTGCCCGGCACACCGCAGATCCAGAACATCATCCCCTCCACCTTCTTCGCCACCGACACCTGGGCCGCGCCCTGGCTGGGCTGCAGCGGCGCACTGTTCATTGCGGTCTCCGGACTGGCCTATCTCGACTGGCGGCGGCGGCAGGCACAGCGCACGGGCGAGGGCTTCGGTCCAGTGCCGGTCGGCGGTCCGCCTGCACCCGTGGCCACGGCCATGAGCCCACTGATTGCCGTGCTGCCCCTGCTCACGGTCGGCGCGGCCAACGCCGCGCTGACGGGTGCGATCCCGCGCTGGTATGGCCAGCTCAGCAGCGTGCGCCTGGATGGCATGGCGCATGCGGTGGAGATCCCGGTGCAGCAGGTGGTCGCGCTGTGGGCGGTCGAAGGCGCGCTGGCGCTCGGCATCCTGGTGCTGATCGTTCTCGCCTTCCGCACCCTCACCGCCGGCTTCGCCGATGCACTCAAGCCGGCGGTGGCGGGCGCGCTGCTGGCGACCATGAACACCGCTTCGGAATACGGCTTTGGCGCGGTCATCGCCGCGCTTCCGGGCTTCGTCGCGGTGCGCGACGCCCTGCAGGCTGTGCCCTATCCGTTGGCCAATGTCGCGGTCAGCGTGACCACGCTCTCCGGCATCACCGGTTCCGCGTCGGGCGGACTCAGCATCGCCCTGGCCGCGCTCGCCGAACGCTTCCTGGCCAGCGCGCATGCTGCCGGCATCCCGCCCGAGGTGCTGCACCGCATAGCCGCCATGGCCAGTGGTGGCATGGACACCCTGCCGCACAACGGGGCGGTGATCACCCTCCTGATGGTCTGCGGCCTCAGCCACCGCGAGGCCTATCCCGACATCTTCGCGATCACCTGCCTGAAGACCGCCGCCGTCGCGGTGGCGATCGCGGTCTACGCCCTGACCGGGCTGGTATGACTGCGGCGATTCCCCAACCCCTGGTCGGGCGCTGTCCCGGCCCATCCTGGAGATTCCCATGACCCTCCCAGCTCCCGCCCGCCTGCTGCTCGTCCTGCTGGCGACCATCGTGAGCGGCGCCGAGACCGCCAACGACACCGCGCCGATCACCCAGGGCCTGCGGCTCTTCGCCGTGCACCACAGCTTCCACGCCCCTCCGTTCTACGACATCCTCGGCGAGATCACGCGTGCGGCGGGGATCGCCGGCAGCACCATGTCCGGCGACTTCTACATCGGCGGCTCGACCGTCACGGCGCACTGGGGCGGCGATGGCGGCAAGGCCGCCCGCACTGCGATGGACGCCCACAGCGTCGACTTGCTGATCACTACACCGATCTACCTGCCCGATCCCGGCATCGAGTCGTTCGCCCGCTATGGCGCAGAACACGAGCCGGCCTTCCGCATGGCGGTGATGGAGTTCTGGCTCCCTTTCGACAATTACGAACTCGGCAACTACCTCGGCGGCGCCAAGCACGTAAACCCGCCGGCCACGGTTGACCACAATGCCGCCACCGGCGAGATGCTGCAGCGGATCCACGCCCGCTACTTCGCCGAGATGGATGCCCAGATCAGTGACCTCAATGCCAAGCTCGGTCGTCAGGTGATACTCGCCGTGCCGGTCGGCCAGGCGGTGATCGCCCTGCGCGAGCGGATCCTGGCCGGCAAGGTCCCCGGGCTGAAGGAGCAGGCGCAGCTGTTCACCGACAGCCTCGGCCACCCGGCCACGCCCTTACGCGTCCTGATGGCTTATTGCCATCTCGCGGTGATCTACCGGCGCAGCCCGGTCGCCCTGCCGGTGCCGCAGGCGCTCACCGGCCCGGACGCCCCTGCCCTGGCCAAGGTCCTGCAGGAGCTCGCTTGAGACGCGGTCATCCACCAACCCTTGAGCGGAATGGTGGAGAAGCCGCGGAAATGACCAGCCCTGCGCTGGTGCTCCGCTAAACGGACTAATTCCCGCTTGCGGCGCTGCGGGTTGCTTACCGTCTAGCGCCCGGGCCAGAAGCCGAAGCTGAGTGGATGAACACATGAGCGGATGAGAGGCCCACGGCGGCGGACCGCGGCTGAGCATCATCTCCTCATCCGGTTCGTTCGACGTATTCATCCTCGACGCCGACCGCGTGGCGAGCATGAATCGCTGGCGAAGCACGCATGCATGCAGCGAAAGCCTCCGCATCCAAGGCCAGCAAGAACCGTTGAATTGCGACCAAGAACAGCGAAAATGCTGATATGGGCACAGACCACCTTCGATTGGCTCAGGCCGATTCTGACCCCGTGGCGCGGCTGGCTGCCGCGCCCCCGCTCCACCTCTTCTGGGAATACGACGAACAGGTACGCCTGGATCCCCCACTCCAAGTGGCGGCAGCCAAAGTCACCGAATTCGGCTCCATCCACCATGTGCGTTGGCTGATCCAGCGCTTTGGGATCGACGCCATCAAACAATGGCTGCTCACCTCACGGGTCGTCAGCGGAGACCGGAAATCGGTAAACCTCATGTGCGTCATGACCGGGATCAAATTGGATCAGGTCAGGTTGTCACCCGTTTGGACGCAGTAGAAGAGCGGCTGCAAGAGAGTAGGGACCAGGCATAACCCTGGCCCCCCTCGTCCAAACCGGACTTGCAGATTTCCCGCATCCGGCTCGCCCTACCCCCAATCTCGCCAGTGGCATCATCCCCAGACGTCGTTTAACCCATCCAGGCTTCACCACTGACCCATGATCGATTTT
>JAYVMM010000353.1:0-3374 GCA_043758975.1 Planctomycetota bacterium
GCGTCGAGGCGCGGTGGGTGCCGGTGCCGATCAGCACGGTGACCTGGTGGTCGGGGATGCCGAGGTGCTCGACCAGCCAGGGCACCAGCTCGCCATCCGGGACCGGACGGGTGTGGTCCGAGATCACCACCACCAGGGAACGCAGTGCGCGTCTAAGTTCGCGCGCGCGCGCGCCTGGGAGGGTGGCGAGCGGGGCGCATCCGCTGGGCGCGGCAGCGGCGGCGGCGAAGGCCGCGCGTGCATCGGGCAGCGCCGGCGGGCTATGCGGCAGGATGACGGTGGGCGCGAAGCGTCCCTCGTCGAGGGTGAGATCGAGGCCGCTCTCGCCGTAGGCCAGGCGGATGGTGGGCATGCCCACGATCCTGGCGTGCGCCTCAGCGGAGCAAACAGGGGGGTTGGCGCAGCCAACTAGGACGATGCTGACCGGGCGACGGGGCGCGCGCTCAGCCCGGGGGCGCCTCGCTGTGGGTGCGCGCGCGCTGGGGGCGCAGGAAGCGCGCCGGGATGCCGACATAGACCCCCGGCGCACTGAGATTCTCGACCACCACCCCGCCCACGCCGACGGTGATGCCGCTGCCGATGGTGATGCCGTCGCGCACGGCCACCCCGGTGCCCAGCCAGGTGCCCTCGCCGATCACCACCCGCCCGGAGAGGTGCGCCCCGGGGGAGAGGTGCACCCCCGGTGCGAGCTGGCAGTCGTGGTCGACGCTGGCGCAGGTGTTCACCAAGCAGGCGAGGCCGAGGCGCGCATTGGGCTGGATCACCGCCCCCGCGCACACGCTCGATCCGGCGCCGACCAGCGCGCGCGGGCTGACGAACGCGGTGGGATGGATGAGCGTCGCCAGGCGCAACCCGGCGGCCTCGATCTGGCGCGAGAGCGCGAGGCGCGCCTGGTTGTCGCCCATGGCGACCAGGAATTCGCCGTCCGCATTGCCGCAGGCGGCGAGGTCGCTGGCGAAGGTGCCCGTCTCGAAGGCCCCGCGCACCCTCCAGGGGAAAGTGCGCGCGGGATCGTGGAAGCGGCGCAGGTCGAGGAAGGAGATGTCGCGGTAGCCGCACAGCTCCGCCATCTCGCCGCACACCAGGCCGTGGTTACCGCAGCCCAGGATCACCAGGCGGTCGCCGGCCCCGGGCTGGCGGCGCGCCCCGCGTAGCGATGGGATCGGCTCCACCATGCTCAGGGCCGGTGTGCGAGGGCGAACGCCGGCGGCGTCAGGGCCGCCGGAACACCATAAGCGCCAGCTGCCGCCGGCAGGAGGCGACCGGGCTCGCGCATGCGGTGCGCAGGTGGCAGGCTGGGGGCTGCAGCGGTGGGCATGGTTGTTGACCTTGTTCGGGTCCAGGGGACGCCTGGCCAGAAACGCAGACTTCTGCAATTTCCCGGGTTCCCGGGGGCAGTCAACGACTACTCCTGGGCTCGGGGCGAAATGGTGAAACGGCGTGCCGGCTCGACGGAAAAATCATCTCCCGCATGGCTGAGAGCCCAGGCGCCTGGCCGGGCGACGGCAGCCGGCGGGGTGCTCAGCGCAGGAAGGCCTCGCTGAGGCCGCCATCGACGTTGATGATCTGGCCGGTGGTCTTGCGCAGCCGCCCGGAGGCGAGCAGGAAGATCGCTTCCGCCTGGTCCGCCGGGGTTATCGCCTGCTTGGTAAGCGTGCGCTCGGCATAGAAACGCGCCAGCTTATCGCGCAGCTCGTCGTCGCTCTCGTCGGCGCGGAAGGGGATCTGGTACTTGCCCAGCGATGAGAGCACGCGTTCGCGCGGGAACATCGCCGAGCCCTGGACCACCGTCGCCGGCGCCACCGCGTTGACCCGCACCAAGGGCGCGAGCTCGACCGCCAGTTCGCGCACGAGATGGTTCGCCGCCGCCTTGCTGGTGTCGTAGGCGATCATGCCCTTCTTCGCCACCACGCCATTGGCGCTGGTGGTGAGGACGATGGTGGCGGGCAGGTTCTGCGCCCGGAAGATGCGCGCCGCCTCGTCGCACACCAGGTAGCTGCCCTGCACATTGACCGCGTAGGTGAGCGCGAACTTGTCGTCCGGGATGTGGCCACTGGCGTCGGACGGCCAGGTGATCCCCGCGGTCACCACCAGCGCGTCCAGCCCGCCGTAGGCGATGACCAGGTCGTCGAGCATGGCGCGGATCGAATCTCTGCGCCGCACATCCGCGGTCAGGCCGATCGCCGGTCCGCAGGACGACGGTCCGCTGCCCGCCACCCCGATGCCGACCCCGTACTTGGCGAGCAGCTCGCCTGCGACGGCGGCGGCGGCGGACTGGTCGAGGTCGACGCAGACGAGATGTGCCCCTTCCTGGATCAAGCGGTGGCAGACCTCGCGCCCGATGCCGCTGCCGGCGCCGACCACGGCGATGATCTGGCGGGAGAGCTCCTTCTCGGCCGGCATGCGCCGCAGCTTGGCCTCCTCGAGCTGCCAGTACTCGATGTCGAATGCCTCCTGCTCGGGGATCGCGACGTAGGCGTCGATGGCTTCGGCCCCGCGCATGACCTCGATCGCGCAATTGTAGAATTCGGCGGTGACCCGGCTCTCGCTCTTGTCCTTGCCCCACGTGACCATGCCGACGCCGGGGATCAGCACCACGGTCGGGTTGGCGTCGCGCAGGGCCGGGGAATCGCTCCGCCGGCAGCGCTGGTAGTAGGCGGCGTAGGCGGCGCGGTAGGCCTCCAGCCCGGAGAGAATCGCGGCTTTGAGCTCGGGCAGGCCCCCCTGCTGCGGATCCCAGGCGACGTAGAGCGGGCGGATCTTGGTGCGCAGGAAGTGGTCGGGGCAGCTGGTCCCGAGCCCAGCCAGGCGCGGGGCGTCCAGCGCATTGACGAAGCGCAGCACGCCTTCGTCGTCCTGCACGGTGGCGACCAGGCGGCGCTGCGACGACACCTGCCCGCGCAGCCAGGGCAGGATCTCCAGCAGCACCGCGCGCCGCGCCGCGGCGTCCAGCGGCTGGTGGCGCTGCCCCCCGAAGGTGGCGGGGCCGCGGTCGCAGTGCGCGATGTGGCTGTCGGCCTTGGCGATGATCTCCATGGTCAGCTCGTAGCAGGCGCGCTCGTCATCGGCCCAGTTGATCACCCCGTGCCCGCCCATGATCACGCCCTTGGCGCGAGGATGCGTCCGGCAGATCTCCTGGAGCTTGAGCCCGAGGTCGAATCCGGGCCGCTGCCAGGGGATCCAGACCAAGTCGTCGCCGTAGATGGTGCGCGTCAGCTGTTCGGCGTTGCGCGCCGCCGCCACGCTGATGACCGAGTTGGGGTGCATGTGGTCGACATGCGGGTGCGGCACGAAGGCGTGCAGCGGGGTATCGATCGAGGCCGCGCGCGGGTTGAGGTTGAAGGTGCAATGCGGGTACATCGCAACCTGCGCGT
>JAYVMM010000354.1:0-3875 GCA_043758975.1 Planctomycetota bacterium
CCGCCGGCAGGCAGTCCGGCGCCCCCGCCGGGGCGAGCACCTCGGGCAGGCCGCGGCGGCGACGCGCTCCGGCGGCGGTCTCTGCGCTGCTCACTTGGCGCTCCCGCTCTCGCCGAGCGGCGCACGCGCCCGCTCATCCACGGGGATGGCGGCGCAGTCGCGGTAGCGCAGCAGGAGGGCGCGCGCAGCCGGCGAGCCGGCGGCGGCCTCTACGCACCAGGAGCGGTAGAGCTTGACGATGTCCGGGCGCTGCTGCCACAGCACCACGTCCCAGCCGTCGGCGCGCCGGCTCGCGACCAGGCAGTCGGCCTCGCGGTTCCACATGCGCAGGTCGGGTAGCGAATGCTCGTCCAGCGTCCACGCTGCCTCCTTGACCACGCGTGCGCCGGTGAGCGTGCGCTCCAGGCTCGCGATGCTGGCGAGATGCACGCCATGCTCGTCGATGCTTTCCAGGCCATTGATCTCGCCGAGCCAGCCGCGCACCAGCTCCTGCTGCACCGCGCCGAACCAGCGCAGGGGCTCTATGAAGGGCGGCGTTGGCAGCGCGCTCGGCCACTCCGCGCGCGCCTCGAGCCCGGCGCGTGGCGCACCGTCTGGCGCGCGCAGCGCCGGCAGGCCGCCGGGGGCGAGCCGGCTGAGCAGCGATTCGGCCAGGCCGCGCCCGACCGCCGCGTACCACGCGCCCCACGCCGGCGTCGGCTGCCCGCCCGGCGACTGGCTGCGGTGGCTGATGGTGTAGCGCGTGGTGGCCGGCCCGTTGAGCGCGGGCTGGGCGACGGCGGCGGGCGAGCCGGGCGGGAAGACCAAGAGGCGGTCGGTCACCGTCAGCTCGGCGCTGCAGGCGCCGCCGGGAAGCGTGGGCAGCGCGCTGCGGCGGGTCGCCACAGCGAGCGCGCGGTCGGCCGGCAGCTGGAGCGGACGCGCGCTTTGGGTGTCGATCAGCACCGCCGAGCCGTTCTCGGTCAGGCGTTCGGCCAGGGCCAAGACCAGCGCCGCGGTGAGCGCTTCATGGTCCTCGGCCGAGACCACCACCACGCGGAAGCTCTCGGCTGGGCTGGCGGCTGGGCTGGCGGCTGGGCTGGCGGCGGGCGCCGGCGAAGTGGCGACCGCCACCTCGTTGGTTGCCACCAGCGGCGCCGAGGCCAGGCGCAAGCGCTCCTGCTTGGTCAGGCGGAAGATGCCGTCCACCAGCTCCGGACCGGCGGCGCCCGGGGGGGTGGTGGGCAGGCTGAGCGTGCGCAGCAGGAGCACTGCCACCAGCACGCCAGCCGAAGCGATGGGAAGCGCGCTGTTGGCCATGCCGGAGCTCCTTTCTCTGCCGCCGCGGGGCGGTCGGGCAGTGTCACCACTGCGGCGGCGGGACAACCGCCGAGTGCCGCGCCGGGCCTCTCACGCTGGCTAGGGCCGGTCGAGCGCCGGACGGCTGCGCTCCAGGCTCGCCAGCACGGCGGCGAAGGCGGCCTGCCAGCGTGCGTACTCGCTGGCGCTGCAGGAGCAGGTCACGCAGTAGCCGGTGCCGTCGATGGCGGTGGCGTAGAGCTCCTGCTGCCAGGTGAACTTGCCGAACTGGAAGTGGTAGCTTATTCGCGTCCAGATCCGCCCGCCCAGGGTCACCGGCTCCTGGCCGGTGACGGTGAGCGCGGTGAGGAGGTGTTCGAGGTCGGCGCGGCAGCGGCGGGCGAAGGCCTCGGGCGACTCGGCGGCGCGCAGCTCCTGCACCGCCACGCTCACCGCCGCGCACGCACGCGCGCGTTCACCCGGGTCGGCCACCGCCGTAGGCGGCGGCGCGCGCAGCACCAGCTGGGCGCCATCGCTATCGCGGATGGCAGTCCAGTCCGGCGGCGCGCTCAGCGCCATGCCGGTGGTGCCGACGGCGAAGATGCGCGGCGCGGCAGGCGGCGCGGCAGCCGGCGCGGGGGGATCCTCGGCCCCAGGCAGCACGCCCGGGCACACCGTGCCCAGGGCGGCGAGCAGGCCCGCGACCAGGACGGCGATCGGAGTGGGGAAGTGGGCGGCGGGACCCGCGCCGCGGGCGACCCAGGGCGGTGCGCGCATGACGCCATCCTAGCTCGCCTCGCCATCCGTGACAACCGCACCGCCGCCCGGGGCGCCGCCCGCCGGGGCGCGCCAGCGCGCGACCACCTCATTGAGCGCGCGCGGCGAGGGCAGCTCGCTGAAGAGGAAGCCGTGGCGGGCGAAGACCGGGCGGGCGACCAGGGGCGCCAAGGCCGGGCTGCGCGCCAAGGAGCGGTCCACGCCGATGGCGAGCTGCGGCGCCAGCCCCTGCTCGAGCTGGCCCACCCGGCGCACCAGGGCATCGCCGTGCCAGCGATGGAAGAGCTCGACCGCCACCACCGGGGCGCCGTCGCCGGCTCTGATCTCGAGGTCGGGCACCACCAGCTCGCCGCCGGGCAGCGCGAGCAGCCTGGCCTCGGCCAGGCGCCAGTGCGGGAACTTCGCCGCCAGGGTGGCGCCGAGGTCGCGCAGCTCGGCGGGGACGTAGCCGAGGAAGGCGCTGTCGCCCACCAGCCCGAGCTCGTCGTTCAGCTCGAGGCGGACGGCGGAGCGTGGGCCACCCTCGCGCCGCGGCAGCACAATGTCGGCTTCCGCCCGCCAATGCGCGGCGCAGGCGAGCGCGGGCAGGAACTGTGCCAGCTGCAGACCGTAGCGCGCGGACTGCTCGAGCACGCTGAGCGGGCCTGACACCGTCAGGCGCAGGTCGCCGCCGCCGTCATGGAGCACGCGCGCGAGCAGGCGGCGGAAGCGCATCGCCTTGAGCAGCTTGCGCCGCAGCCCGGGATCGGCGTCGTGGACCGTGACGATGAGCTCGCGGGCGCCCAGGAGCAGGCCCTGGCAGAGCGCCATATTGTAGAGCTCGATCAGCCGGGCGGGGGTCAGCTCGGGCGCGGCCTCCAGCACTGCGGCATCGGGCAGATCGCCGTAGAGCTGCTCGCTCAGTACCTCGGGGGCGAGGCCGAGCTGTGCCGCCACCGCCGCGCGGTGCGCCTCGACCGTGGGTGGCGGGGCGCGCAGGCCCACCGCCGAGAGCGCGAGCGCGTGCGCGCGCAGCTCGGCGAGCGGCGCGGGGTCGCGGAAGCGGCAGAGCTCGGTGATGAGCTTCTGCAGCCCGCGCCCGATCACCAGCGCGCGGCTCTGGTGCAGGATCAGCATGGCGCCGTCCTCGAGCTCGCCGCGCCGGCGCCCGACCCCCTCCTTCCACCACGCGAGCAGGCGTTCGCACAGCTGCACGATCATCGGCGTCGGGCGCAGCAGCCCAGGCACGATGCGCCCATCGCTGAGGCGGAAGCGCAGCAGATCGCGCGTCAGCATGGCGTGACCGCACGCGGGGTGGTGCCGGGAGTCACCACGATTCCTGCCCATCGGCGCCGCCGAAGGCGGTGTGGCTGCGCCGGCGCTCCGAGGTGTAGGCCTCGGCGGTGTTGGCGGAGAGGATCTCGTAGAGCACCGCGCGCTTGCCCGCGAGCGGGCGCAGCAGGCGACCCAGGCGCTGGACGTGCTCGCGCACGCTGCCCGAGCCCGAGACGATGATGCCCACGCTCGCCTCGGGCACATCGACCCCCTCGTTGAGCACCTTGCTGGTGACCAGCACCGGGAAGGTGCCGCTGCGGAAGCCCTGGAGCATGGCCTTGCGCTCGGCGGCGCGCGTGTGGTGGGTCATCACCGGCAGCACGAAGGTGCGCCCGATCTCGTAGGCGGTGTCGTTGTCCTCGGTGAAGACCAGGGCGCGTTCGCCGAGGTGGCTGCGCAGGAGCTCCCACACCGCGCGCAGCTTGGCCCGGCTGGCGCGCGCCAGGCGCTTCTGCTCGCGGTAGCAGCGCATGGCGCTCCGCCCCTCGGCGTCGCGCGCGGCGGCG
>JAYVMM010000355.1:0-2912 GCA_043758975.1 Planctomycetota bacterium
AAGTACGGCCTCTTCACCGAGATATTGTCAGGCAGCAGCCCGTCCTTCTTGGGCACTACGGTAGTCAATGGCAGTGCACTCACCCTCCTCGGAGTCCAGACATCCTCCAACATCACCGTGACCGGTGGGACCCTCCTGGTCGGGCACCTCGGTTCGTTTGGATCAGTGTCCATGACAGGTACGAGCAACCTGTCCATTGGAAATGAGCCTGGCGTCGAGAATCAGTCCACCGTCAAGAGCCTCACCCTGACCAGTTCCAATCGCGTGGATGTGTTCACCGGTTCCACTGCCGGCAATTCGCGCCTGAACGTGGTCGGAGCGGTTGCCCTCAACGGTGCGGCATTGACGGTTAATACTAATGTGGCGCCACCTACCGCCGGCACCATCATCGTGATCATCGACAATGGTGGCACCACCAATCCGGTATCGGGGACCTTTGCCTCCTTGCCGGAGGGCGCCCAAATAACATCGTCGGGAGCAACGCCAATCACGTTCACGGTCAGCTATGTCGGCGGCGACGGCAATGACGTCACTCTGACGGCCGTGAGCGCAAGCACGAGGCCTGGTGTAAACAGCGCCTCAACCGCGACCGGCACGGTGGCTTCCGCCTTCACCTATTCCATCACCGCGACGAACACCCCGACTAGCTTCGCGGCGAGCAACCTTCCTGCGGGACTTGCAGTCAATACGAATACCGGCGTCATCAGCGGAACGCCAACAATCGCAGGCTCCACAAGCGTGCTGATCTCGGCAACCAATGCTTCGGGAACAGGCTCGGGGACAGTTACCGTGACCATCAGCGGAAATGGCCCTGGTCCCAGTGGCGGCATTCCTCTTCCTCCAGGTCCTGCGACGACCCCCACGGCTTCGACCGGCAGCAGCCATTCACGATGCGGTAGCGGAGGCGCCGTAGCCGTGCTCATGCTTATGCTGGGATTGGCCTTGATCTCAAACCTGCGGCGCAGGCGCTGAGGTAGAAAAATCGATTGCCCCTCTTCCGGCATTCGGACGAGGGCGCAATCGGAGCTTGCATCGCTGGATAAAATAAACGTGCCTCTATCAAAGAGGGTGTTGGCTCCAACCAGAAGAACGCGATGCACGCCCCCAGTTCACTCGCGGCAACTAAGGGCTTTTGAGCAGGCGACGAGCGCCAGTCGTTGCGCGCCCGACAGGTCTTGACCGGCATTCCGCCCGCCGATGCCGTCCTCGCTACTTGCAGCTCCAACAGGCAGATCGCTCTAAGCCGGGTAACCGGGGCAGGATGGCGATCAGTGGATGGTCGCGGCGATGGCAAAGCGACGGCTGAGGCCGCTACAACCGTGATGCTGTCCCGAGCCGACGGTTCCTGCGCCAGGGGTCGTGGCCGACCGCTGTTCTGCCGGTCCAACCGCTCGTCCTAACGTGAATGCAGGCATTCGGGAGCGAATGGGAAATAATCCAACCGCATGATCGGACGGAGGCAAGCGATGTGAGCGTAAAGGCCTGAAGCCGCCCGCGTCCTCTGGACGAGCCCCCCTGCTGCCTCGCAACCACCTGGAAAGCTTGAATATGCGCTGTCCAACCTGTGGGCCGCTCGCTATTCGGCAGCCCGGTGACACGTTCTGTCCCCGCTGCGGGGCGCGGCTGCTGCCAGGCGCGCAGGAAGACCCTGCCCCAGCGGCCATCAGCGACGCACAGGCGACGTTGTCGCCGCGCATCACCCTCGGCCGCACCGCGGCGGCGGAGATCGCCGATATCGTCGGCTGCCCCCGCCGGGTCATCGCCGACATCGATGCGCCGGCAGGGTCGCTGCGCGATTACCAGCTGACCGAGGTCATCGCTACCGGTGGCATGGGTGTGGTCTACAGCGCCACCCAGGCGGTGGTGGGCCGCGAGGTCGCACTCAAGCGCATGTCGCCCCGCATAGCCGGCAATGCCGGTGACGACTCCGCCTTCCTGCTTGAGGCCATGATCACCGCCAAGCTCGAGCATCCCAACATCATCCCCGTCCACGACTTGGGGGTCGATGGGCAGGGTGCGCTGTTCTACACCATGCGCCGGCTGCACGGCCGGGCGTGGAGCGCATCCATCGCCAGCATGAGCCTGGACGAGAACCTCGATGTCCTGCTGCGCATCGGCGACGCCATCGCCTATGCCCACGCCCATGACATCATCCACCGCGACATCAAGCCCGACAACATCCTGCTCGGCGATTTCGGCGAGGTGCTGGTGGCCGATTGGGGCCTGGCGATCGACATCCCCACCCTGCGTGCGCGCCGGGCCTCCTGGCGCACGGCCTGCGGGACGCCGGCCTACATGGCGCCGGAGATGGCCTATGACGACCACCGCGCGATCGGGCGCGAGAGCGACGTCTACCTCCTCGGCGCCACCCTGCACGAGATCCTCACCGGCGTGCCCCCGCATCCCGGATCGACGGTGCGCTCGAGCGTGGCGGCGGCGGCGGCCAACCGCATCGATCCCGCGCCGCCTGGCGACGAGCTCGGCCAGATCGCCGCCCGCGCCATGGCCACCATGCCCTTCGACCGCTACCGCACGGTCAAGGAGCTGCAGCAGGCCATCCGCGACTGCCGCACCCATTTCCAGAGCGAGACCCTCGCCAGCGAAGCGGACCGCCTGGCGGCCAATGCGCCGTACCAGCAGGGCTACCGCGATTATGCCGGCGCCATGCACGCCTATGAGGAGGCGCTGGTGCTGTGGAGCGGCAACCAGCGCGCCGCCGCAGGCCTTGCCCGCACGCGCCGGGCCTATGCCGAGCAGGCCCTGGGCGCCGGCGACCTCGATCTCGCGGCCTCGCTGATGGCGGTGGGGAGCGACGACGCGGGATGGGGGGATCTGCGCACCCGCATCGCCGCCAGCCGTACCCGGCGCACGGCGCACGCCACGCGTCATCGCCACCTCCTGTGGCTCTCCGG
>JAYVMM010000356.1:0-5474 GCA_043758975.1 Planctomycetota bacterium
GCGGTGGTGCACGATGAGCCGCGCATTGCGGTTCCAGGTCCAATAGTACCAGGCCCACTGGATCAGCACCAGGAGCCGGCTCTCGAAGGCGATCAGGGCCATGAGATGGACGAACAGCCAGGCCCACCAGGCGAGCGTGCCTGAGAGGTTGAGGGTGCCGATGCGGGCTACCGCCATGCGCTTGCCGATCACCGCCATGGTGCCGCGATTGCGGTAGCGAAAGCCCGGCAGGGTGGCGCCGGCGAGGCGCGCGCGGATCAGGCGCGCGACATAGGCGCCCTGCTGCGCCGCCACCGGCGCCACGCCCGGCAGCGGCGTCCCGTGCGCATCGGCGTGGCAGGCGAGATCGCCGATGACGAACAGCTGGGGCTGTCCGGCGACCGTGCAGTCCGCTCCCACCACCACCCGCCCACCGTGGTCGAGGGCCGCACCAGTCGCCGCCGCCAGCAGCTGCCCGAGCGGCGAAGCGCTCACGCCCGCGGCCCACAGGATGCAGGAGCTGGCGATGCGTTCCTGCCCGGCGGGGCCGGAGACCTCGACCTCGTCGCGGGCGACCGCGGTCACGCGCGTGCCCACGCGGATCTCGATGCCCAGCGCACGCATGGCCTCCTGAGCGGCGCTGGCGAGTGGCGCGGGGAATTCGGGGAGCACGCTGGTGGCGGCCTGAAGCACCAGGATGCGGATGTCGCCGGCGACGATGCGGCGGAACTCCCCGCTGATGGTATGGCGGGCGATTTCCGCCAGCGCGCCGGCGAGCTCGACCGCTGTCGGGCCGCCGCCCACCACCACGAAGGTCAGCAGCCGCCGCCGCGCCTGTGCATCAACGCTGCGCTCAGCGGCCTCGAGCGCGGTAAAGATGCGCTGCCGCATGCGGTTGGCGTCCTCGAGAGATTTCAGGCCGGGTGCGAATTCCTCCCATTGCGGATGGCCGGCGAAATGCGGTCGCGCCCCAGCGGCCACCACCAGGCTGTCGTAGGGCAGCTCCATATGGCGCAGCTGCACCAGGCGCCTGACCGGGTCGAGCCCGGTCATCTCGTCGAGGATGACCTCGGCGTTGCGCTGGCGCCTGAGCAGGGAGCGCAGCGGGGTGGCGATGTTCGCGGCCGAGAGCGCGCCGGTGGCGACCTGGTAGAGCAGCGGCTGGAAGAGGTGGAAGTTGCGCCGGTCGATGAGCGTGACCTGGACCTGTGGGCAGCGGCGCAGGCCCAGGGCCACGTTCAGGCCGGCGAAGCCGCCGCCGATGATGACCACCCGATGGCGGGTGCCGGTGGCCAGGGCAGGGCCGTCGATTGCCGGGATGCGCGGGGTCACAGGACAACAAGATAGTCGTCGATGCGCGCCACGCCGTCGACGTGGTGCACCAACGCGAGGATCTTCTGGTGGTCCCCCTCGGCGTGAATGAAGCCGCTGTGCAGCACCACCCCGTTGGCGGTGGGGATCGAGACCATCGTGCCGATTGCAGAGATATCCTGGTCGCCCACCTGATGGTTGCGGATGGTGGTGGTGGTGATGGTCTGGTCGCTCGCGGCCACCCCGCCGGCAGTCGAGTTGGAGCTGGCGGTGGTCGAGGTCGCCGGCGCGCCTGCGGTGGAAGTGGCGGGCGTGGTCGGCTGCTTGGTGTTGTCGTCGCATGCGGTGATGAGGAGGCCGCCGATGGCGGTGGCAGCAGCAGCAGCGATGAGAAAGGAGGCGTGGCGCATGGTGCGGTTCCTGGTCGGGGCGGTGGGGAGGGAGGGTGCGCAGGCGGACGCCAGCGCACCCGCGGCAGGGGCTAGGTGCTGGCGCCCCGCGCACCTGCCAAGCGTTCGCTATGCCAATGCCCCATCGGCGCGCGCCCGGGCGGTCACCAATCTGGCGGTGTTGCGCGCCGAGAGCCACACCCGAGCTCGCGTCGACGCCGGCCAGGCAGGCGCCCGTTGCTCACGCGTAGCGCACATCCACCATGGCAGCGACCTGAGCCACGTCGGCGTTGCCGGAGGAGGGATGTGCTCATGCGCGTGCGCATCGTCTCCAGCCTCGCCGTCCTGCTCGCTGCTGCCACCGCCTGGGGCGAAGACGACGTGCCCATCACGCGCGCGCAGGTGCCGCCGGCGGCGCTGGCGGCGATGGTCAAGGCCGCCGCGCCCGCCGAACTGATCGACTTCGTGCGTGGCCTGGAGGACGGCGCCACCGTCTACAGCGCCGAGTTCACCCCGGCGGGCGGCAAGCTGATGGAGATCACGGTGGGTACCGATGGCACCCTGATTGCGGTCGAGCCCGAGGCCGAGGCCGAAGAGCCGGCACAGGTTGCGGGTGCGCCCGCGCCCGCGCCCGCGCCCGCGCCCGCGCCGGCGGCAGGTGGCAAGTAATGCGACGCTTGCACCCGCGCGCGCTGCGCATGGGGCGGTCGCCAGCAGGCGGCGGCGTCCGACCTGACCGCTTCAACACCACCGCCTGCCCTGCGTAGTCACTGCCGCGAGAACCACCATGCCCAGTCCACCCGCACCCAGTCTGATGCTGAACCGCCGCCGCCTGCTCGGCCATGCCGGGCTCGCTGCCCTCGCCCTCGCCGCTAGCGGTTCTCGCCTCGCCAGCGAGGAGGCGGCGGCTGCGCCGGCAGCGTCCGGCGCGGTGGTGACGCTGGGCTCGTGCGGTGGACTGGCCAAGGCCGAGATGCTCAAGGCCGCCGGCGGCGCCTACCTCGAGGAGAGCGTGCAGGGCCTGCTCATCCCCGACAAGGCCGCCGGCGCCTTCGCCGGCAAGTTGGCGGCGATCACCGCCTGCGCCCTGCCGGTGCGCTGCTGCAACGGCTTCCTGCCCGGTGCGCTCAAGTCGGTCGGCCCCCAGGCGGCGCATGACGCCATCCTCGCCTACGCCGCCACCGCCTTCGCGCGCGCCAAGCAGGTCGGCATCGAGACTGTGACCTTCGGCAGCGGCGCCTCACGCCAGATCCCCGACGGCTTCCCGCCCGAGCAGGCGCTCGACCAGTTCTCCGAGCTGCTCAAGAAGATGGGACCGCTCGCCGCCGCCCAGGGGGTGATGGTGTCGGTCGAGCCGTTGCGCAAGGCCGAGTGCAACTTCCTCAACCGCGTCGGCGAGGTCGCGGTGGCGGTGGGGCGCGCCAACCACCCGGCGGTCGGCATCACCGCCGACCTCTACCACATGGTCATCGGCGGCGACACCGGCGACGACCTTGAAAAGGCGATGCCCCTGCTGCGCCACTTCCACATCGCCGAGAAGGCCACGCGCAGCATCCCGGGTGTTGCGGGCGACGACTTCCGCCCCTTCTTCCGCGTGCTCGCCAAGCACGCCTGGAAGGGACGCATGTCGATCGAGGCCAACGGCGCCGGCGGCGAGGCCGCCTACCGGGCCGGCTTCGACTTCCTGCGCGCGCAAGCGCGCGAGGCCGGGATCTGAACCTCTCACTGGAGCACGCATGACCCTCTCCCGCCGCCGCTTCTTGCACGCCGCCGGCGCCGCCGGCGCCACCATCGCGCTCGGTGGCTGCCTGGGCGAGGGCGCCGGAACGGCGCGCCGCACCTACGCCCCCGCCGAGCCGGTGCGCCTCGCGGTCATCGGCCTGCACGGGCGCGGCAATGACCTGCTCAAGTTCTTTCGCGCGGTGCCGTTGGCCAAGATCGTCGCGCTGTGCGACATCGATCCCGCGGTGCTTTCCGGGCGCATCAATGAGGCCAAGGCGCTGGGCGAAGCGCCGCTCGCGCTCAATGATCCGCGCCGGGTGTTCGACCGCGACGACATCGACGCGGTGGTGATCGCCACCCCCAACCATCTCCACGCGGTGCTCGCCTCGTGGGCGATGCAGGCGGGCAAGGACGTCTACCTCGAGAAGCCGGTGTGCCACGACGTCGACGAGGGCAACCGCCTGCTCGCGGTGGCGGCGCGCACCGGACGCATCATCCAGGCCGGCACCCAGAACCGCAGCGACGTCGGTCTGCGCGAGGCGATGGCGGCGCTGCACGCCGGCGAGTTCGGCGCCATCAGCGGCATCCGCGGCTTCTGCTACCGCGACCGAAGGGGCATCGGGCGCGCGCCCGCGCCGATCGCACCGCCCCCTGGACTGGACTACCAGGCCTGGCTCGGCCCGGCAGCGGACGAGCCGATCCTGCGCACCCAGTTCCACTACGACTGGCATTGGGTGTGGAACACCGGCAACGGCGACATCGGCAACCAGGGGCCGCACGAGCTCGACCTCGCCTGCTGGGCGCTGCGCGACCCCGGCGCGCCCGAGCTCGCGCTCGGACTCGGTGGGCGCTTCGCCTGGGGCGACGCCGGCGAGACCGCCAACATGATGGCGGCCTGGTACCGCTTTCCCGGCGGCATCCCGCTCGCCTTCGAAGTGCGCAACTTGGCGCCCAAGGACAAGGACGCGGGCGCCTACCATGGCCTGAACGAGCCGGCGATCGTGGTCAGCTGCGCCGGCGGCGAGCTGCGTGCGCATCGCGGCGGCGCCCAGTTTTGCGACGCCAAGGGCGCGGTGGTGCGCTCCTTCAAGGGCGATGGCGGTGCGCAGCACCAGGCCAACTTCATCACTGCGGTGCGCCAGCGCGACGCCACCCTCCTGCATGCCCCGCTCGCGCACGCGGTGAGCTCGGCCGGACTCGCCCACCTCGCCAACGCCTCGCTGCGCCTGGGCGATGCGGGCGATGCGGCGGCGGCGGCAGCCGCCGCGCGCGAGCACGCCCCGCTCGGCGAGCACCTCGATCGCCTGCTCGGCGTGCTCAAGGATTACCATGTCGATTTCGCCGCCACGCCGCTGCGCGTGGGCCCGCTGCTGACGGTCGAGCGCGCGAGCGGCATGTGCGGGGGCGCGGAGGCCACCGCCGCCAACGCCATCCTCCATCGCATTCCGCGTGCTGGCTGGGAGGTCTAGCCTGCTGCGCGCGCGGCCCGCCGCTGCCCGCCGCAGCCCGCGGGCAGCCGCTGCCGCGCCGGCGCTGGATCTGGCCGCTCTCGTCGCCGTGCGGGCTTGAACTCAGCGAGCAGTCGCCGCCGGCGGTGGCGGAGAGGATGGGAGGAAGGGGCCGAAGCCATCCACGGCGCCGAAGCGCATCACCTCGGCGGTGAGGGCGTAGGCGCGCGTGCCGCAGCGGTAGATCGCCGCGCCGCCCGGCGGGATGAGGCGCACATCATTCACCGCATCGGTCGTCAAGCGGGGCGTGGTGATGGTGCCGATGTGCTGCCCGTGGTCGTCGCTGACGACGTTCGCTGCCCACTGCGCATCCACCGTGACCTCCATCGCCAGGCGCACCATTACACCGCCGATGGCGATGGTCGGCGCCACCTCCAGGGCGATCCCGCTGTCCAGGGCGCTGACCACCGGCTGGTGGATGTCCTGGACGACATCGAGATCGGCGACATAGAGGCGCTGATTGCCGCTGAACATATGCTGGTGCTGGCCATCGTGGATGATCGCCATCTCACTGAGCACGGCATCGCTTGATACTGCGGCCCACTGCTCGGCGCTGAGGGTGGCG
>JAYVMM010000357.1:0-8954 GCA_043758975.1 Planctomycetota bacterium
CTGCTACACCTGCCACCACATCGGCAGCCAGGGTGGCGAGCTGGGGCCCGATCTCACCTACTTCGGGCGCACCCAGCCGGTGGACGTCATCCTCGATTCCATCATCAACCCCTCGGCCGACATCGCCCTCGGCTATGAGGCCAGCCACCTCGTCGCCAGCGACGACACCGTCATCGACGGCATCGTCATCCAGAACGGCGATCCGGTGATCATCAAGTCGATCGGCGGCATGGTGCAGACGGTGCCCAAGTCGAAGATCAAGTCGCTGACCAAGATGAAGCGCTCGCTGATGTTCAGCGCTGAGATGATGGGGCTCACCCCGCAGGCGCTGATGGACATCGCCGCCTACCTGAAGTCCGACAAGATCAAGTAGCCGACCGCCGCGGCGCGCGCCGGCGCGCGCCCCCGCCTGCTAGGCGGGCGGCGGTGCGCCTGCCGGCGCCGGCCCGGCTTTCAGTTCGCGCGCGAGCCGGGCGGTGTCGAGCTTGCCCTCCCAGCGCGACACCACCAGGCTGGCAACGCCATTGCCGATGTGGTTGGTCACCGCGCGCGCCTCGCTCATCAGGCGGTCGACGCCCAGGATGATGACCAGACCCTCGGGCGGCATATGCGGCACCACCGCCAGGGTCGCCGACAGGGTGATGAAGCCCGAACCGGTGACCCCGGCGGCACCCTTGCTGGTGAGCATCGCCACCCCCAGCAGGGTGAGCTGCTGGCCCAGGCTGAGCTCGAGGTCGAGCGCCTGGGCGACGAACAGCGAGGCGAGGGTGAGGTAGATGTTGGTGCCGTCGAGGTTGAAGGAGTAGCCCGCCGGCACCACCACCCCGACCACGCTGCGCGCACAGCCCAGGCGCTCGAGCTTCGCCATCAGCGGCAGCAGGGCGGATTCCGAGGACGAGGTCGCGAGCACGGTCATCACCTCGTCGCGGATGTAGGCGATGAAGCGCACGATGCTGAAGCCGGTGAGGGCGGCGATGGCGCCGAGCACACCGAGGATGAACAGCAGGCAGGTGAGGTAGAAGCAGCCGATCAGGTACGCGAGCTGCCCCAGGGCCTTGTCGCCCAAGGTGCCGACGGTGAAGGCCATCGCCGCTCCCGCGCCGAGCGGGGCCAGGCGCAGCACCAGGCGCAGCACCGCGAAGAGCGCCAAGTTGGCGCTCTCGAGGAAGGCGGTCACCGGGCGAGCGCGTTCGCCCAGCCCGGCCAGCGCGACGCCAAGGAGGATGGCGACCAGAAGGACCTGGAGCAGGGTGCCATGGGCGGTGAAGGCGTCGAAGAAGGTGCTGGGTATGATGCCGAAGATATGCTCGCTGATGGTCTGCGCATGCGCCTTCTCGATGTAGGTCGAAACCTTGCCCTGGTCGTAGGCTTTGAGGTCGGCGTGCATGCCCACGCCCGGTCTGAGCAGGTTCGCCACCGCCAGCCCGATGCCGAGCGCGACGGTTGAGACCACCTCGAAGTAGACCAGCGCCTTGGCCCCCACCCGCCCGAGCGCGCGCAGGTTGCCCATCGCGCTGATGCCGAGCACCACCGAGCAGAAGATCACCGGGGAGATGAGCATCTTGATCAGATTGATGAAGGCCTCGGCGAGCGGCTGCGCCTCCTGCCCGAGGCCGGGCGCGAACTTGCCGAGCAATCCGCCACCGGCCATGCCCAGGAGCACATACAGGTAGAGGCGCCCGGAGCTGGCGGGCGCGGGCGTTGGCGCGGGCGTTGGCGTTGGCGTGGCGGGATGGTCGGGGCTGCCGGCAGGCGGCGGGGTCATGGCGGTCCTTTGCGCCGGCGTGCGCTCATCGGCGCTGCTCCTCGGCTTCGAGTTGCCACTGCGCGTCGAACGCGGCGGCCTTGATCGCATCGCTCACCGTGGGGTAGTTGAACACTGCTTCGGTGATGTCGGAGATGGTGCCGCCCAGGCGCAGGCACATCATGGCGATGTGGATGATGTCGGTGGCGCGCGCGCCGATGCAGTGCGCGCCGAGCAGCCGGCGGGTGACGCGCGCGAAGACCAGCTTGAGCAGGCCGTCATCGCCGCTGATGATGCCGCGCGCGGTCTCGCCGATGGCGCAGCGCCCGATCACCACCGCGGTGCCGGCGGCGGCGGCCTCGGCTTCGCCCAGGCCCACGGTGCTGACCTCGGGGATGGTGTAGATGCCGTAGGGCAGGATCTGCGGCAGTCCGCTGCCGGCCTTGCCGAACAGCGCGCGCACCGCCGCGCGCCCCTGGTCGGAGCTGGTGGCGGCGAGGGCAGGGAAGCCGATGACGTCGCCGGCGGCGGCGATGTGGGAGACGTTGGTGCGGTAGTGCTGGTCGACGGCGATGGTGGCATGCGCATCCGCGGCCACCCCCGCGCGCGCGAGGTCCAAGCCGTCGGCATTGGAGGTCCGCCCGCTGGCGTAGAGCAGCGCCTCGGCCTGCAGCGTGCGCCCGTCCGCCAGCGCCAGCTGCACCTGGCCGTCGACCAGGCGCACCGCCTCGACGTGGGCCGCGAGCAGCAAGCGCAGCGGGCGCTTGGCGATCTCGCGGTGGAGGAAGGCGATGATCTCCTGGTCGATGAACGGGAGGTGGACCGGATTGCCCTCGACCAGCTGCACCGGGATGCCGAGGTTGCTGAAGATGGTCGCGTACTCGCTGCCGATGACCCCGCCGCCGAGCACGATCAGGCTGCGCGGCAGGCGCGGGAGATCGAGGATGCCGTCGCTGTCGAACACCTGCCGGCCATCGAAGGGGATGTTCGCCGGACGCCGCGGGCGGCTGCCGCAGGCGATCAGCAGCTGCGCGCCCTCGAGGGTGGTGGTGGCGCCGACGCCGCCGGAGAGCGCGACGCGGTGGGGGTCGAGGAAGCGCGCGGTGCCGTTGACCACCGTAACCCCGCAGCGTTCCATCAGCTGGCGCAACCGCGCGGCCTCACGCGTGATCACCTGGTGCGCCTTGTAGGTGAAGTCGGCCATGGTGATGGGCTCATCCTGCGTGAGCGCGTGCGCAGGCAGGAAGGCATGGTCGACCGCATGCGCCAGGGCCAGGCTGCTCTCGCGCAGGGTCTTCGACGGAAGCGTGCCGGTGTGGGCGCAGTTGCCGCCGAGCTCGACCCGGCTGTCGATCAGTGTCACCGTGCGGCCCAGCCGGCGCGCCTCGACGGCGCCGGCCTCGCCCGCCGGACCGCTGCCGATGACGATGAGGTCGAAAGCGCCCGCCATGATGCCAGGCTAGTGGCGGCCCGCACCGCCACAATCACAGCAACGCGCGCGCACGCGCGCGCACGCGCGCGCTCGCATCCGTTCAGAAGCGCATCCCGAGCACGGCGAGGGCGGCGAAGCCGCCGATCGCGTGGCGGGTCTCTGTGACGGTGACCGCGCTGCCGTCGCTGCCGGTGTAGTGGTAGGTCGGGCTCGAACGGGTGATGCGGTAGGGCAGCTCCAGCCCCAGCTGCCAGCTGCCATTGAGCGTGGCGTAGAGCGCCAGGCGCGCGCCGTACTCGTAATAGGCCGCGCCATTGCGCAGGGCGTTCAGCCCGAGGCCATCGCCCGAGCTGCGCCCCATGCCGCCGATGAGGGTAGCTTCCAGGTGCAGCACGTCGACCAGGCGCAGGCAGTAGCCCACCACCCCGTCGGCGAGCGGGGTCGAGATGGTGGTGCGGTGGTCGGCATCGGCGAACACCGTCTGCTGGTAGGCGAGATCGAGGCCGAGGACCAGGCCGCCGCCGGCGCCGAAGGCGAGGTGGCACCACTCGAGCTCGCCACGGCGGCTGGAATCGGCGTTCTTGGCCAGGGTCGTACTGTAGGTCGGCGAGCTCGAAGCGACGGTGGGTGAGGCCTCCTTGTAGGTGCGGTCGAGCACCCCGAACTTGAAGCGGAGATCGTTGACGTCGACATCGGCATTGGCGTCGTCGGCAGCGGCGGCGGCGCCCAGGACACCGAGCGAGAGGGCGCAGGTCAGCAGCACGGCGCGGGGCAGCATAGGAGCCTGGGCTGAGGGAGGCCGGACCGGGATCACCGGATGATCCGTCCGGTCCGTTGGTGCGGTGGAGGGTGCCAGGGTGCCCAGCGGGGCGCAAGCCACACCACGGCGGCGGGCCTGGGCGGGCTTGGGCAAGCGACGAACCCGCCAGCGTTTCGCTTGCATCCGCTGAGCGGGCGCTGCAATCAACCCACCCACCCAGGTTGCCCCGCCCTATGCGCTCATCCGCCGCCGCCTCCCTCCTGCTGCTCGCTGCGGCGCTGGTCTGCGGGTGCTACCACAACCAGGTCAAGTCGAACGGCCCGGCCTTCGCCTTCAGCGGCTCCACCGCCGCCTCGCAGTCGCCCACCAGCGCGATCTCCGCCAATCCGCCCGAGCCCGGCACCAGCAACAGCGTGACGTTCACCTTCACCCTCCTCAATTACACCGGCAACACCCTGCCCCCGCTCTACTTCCAGGTCCACCTCGATGCCCTCACCGGTCCAGTGGTGGCCTCCGGCTACACCCCGCAGGTGGCAGCCTTCGGCACCAGCGCGGTGGTCAGCGCGGTGGTCAGCGCGCCCGCCGGCGGCGGCACCCATACCTTCTTCGTCTATGTCGATTCCGCCAACAATCTCAACCAGCGCACGGTCGCAAGCAACATTGAGTTAGTCACCATCACCTTCGCCGATTTCGACCTCGCCTTCTCCGCCGCGCCGAGCGTGGCGCCGGCCAGCCCGACCACCCTCACGCCGCTGACCATCAGCTTCGCGGTCGTCAACAATGACACCTCGGGCAATGCCGCTACCGCCTCCGGGGTCGGCTACCAGGTGCTCGAATATGGCCTGCCGATCGCGAGTGGCACCATCCCCAGCATCGCCGCCAATAACAGCGTGGGCGTCGCCACCCTTATCCCCGCGCCCACCGCTGGCCTGCACGAATACACGGTGGTGATCAATCCGGGCGAGCTCATCCCCGAGCAGAACTTCACCAACAATTCGCTCTCGGTCGCAATCGCCGTCCCGGTACCGAACTGAACCACGGCGCAGAGCGCCCGGGGCGCGGCCTTCAGCGCCCGGCGTCGCCCGCGGTTTCCGGTCCGATCGCCAGCACACCCCAGGGCGACTGCTGGCCGGTCTCGACGAAGGTGGTGTGGATGGTGCGCGCGAAGGCCAGGAAATCCTGCCAGTTGCCGGGCTTGGCGACGAAGTGCTCGACGCCGAAGCGCTGGTATTCCTGACGCACCTGCGGCGGGATGGCGGTCGAAATCACCGCCACGTGCATGGTGCGGTGGGTCGCCTGGGCGCGGATGAAGCGCAGCAGCTCGGTCGGGCAGCCGTCGTCCATCATCGCGTCGAGCAGCAGCACGCTGAAAGGACATTGGGCGTAGTGCGCCAGCTGGAGCTCCCCGATCGCCTGCTGCACATTGGGCACTGAACGCACCACGATGGCCGGGGTCTCACTGCGGAAGGCCTCGGTGAACAGCTCGCGGTCACCAGCGCTGTCGTCGACGATGAGGAGACGAGGGGCGTTCATGGCTCGCTTCCGGAACGGGGACGGGGATAGAAAGGCGGGATCTCGCCGCCACGGCATGGGGCGCCGACGCGGAGCGGTACCCGACCGGGACATAATAGATGGCACGGGCAGGCGTGCAATGTCATGCAGGGGATCCTTGCCAGGTCCTGGCGGCGAGATGACTTTCGTCCACGCGGATGGCGCGGCTTCCAGAGCGGCACCGCTCTAAAAAGGCCCGTGCCGTAGCCGCAAGCTGCGCCCTCCGCCAGGAGGAGACGCCGCCCAGACCTCTGGCTGTCCTCAAGCCTGCTCGCCGCGACCGCGCGCCGCCCGCGCCGTGCGGGACAAAACCGGATCGCTGCCGACATCCTCGCAGGAACGGGTTTACAGCAGCGCCAGACCCTTGCCCGCCCTTCCTCGCTGCAGGAGCTGGCGGCGCATGGCGCCGGATCGAGGGCGCAGGCGCCGCCCCGGACGAGCGCGCCAGGCGGCCCCAGCCGTCGGCCAGCGCCTGGATTCCCGCTCCCGTCCGCCGACAAAAAAACCCGGGTTGCCCCGGGTTTTTTCGCGGCCCATGGCCGTACGCTGCGCCTTAGCAGTCGTAATAGAGGTAGAACTCGTAGGGATTCGGGCGGAGCTTCATCGGCTCGACCTCGTTCTCGCGCTTGTAGGTGACGTAGGCGTCGATCATGTCCTCGGTGAAAACGTCGCCGGCGGTCAGCCAGGCCTTGTCCTCTTCCATGGTGGCGAGCGCCTCCTCCAGGCTCTTGCAGGTGCCCGGGATCTGCGCCAGCTCCTCTGCCGGGAGGTCGTAGATGTTCTTGTCCATCGGCTTGCCGGGATCGATCTGATTCTTGATGCCGTCGATCGCCGCCATCAGGATCGCCGCGGTGACCAGATACGGGCTGCCGGAGGAGTCCGGGCAGCGGAACTCGAAGCGCCGCGCCTTGTCACCCTGGACGAAGGGGATGCGGATCGAGGCTGAGCGGTTGTTCGCCGAGTAGGCGAGGTTGACCGGTGCCTCGTAGCCCGGCACCAGGCGGCGGTAGCTGTTGACGCTCGGGTTGGTGAAGGCCTGGATCGACTTGCCGTGCTTGAGGATGCCGCCGATCGCCCACAGCGCGTTCTGCGACAGCTTGGAGTAGACGTTGCCGGCGAAGGTGTTCTTGCCTTCCTTCCAGATCGACATGTGGTTGTGCATGCCGCTGCCGTTGTCGAAGAACATCGGCTTGGGCATGAAGGTCGCGGTCTTGCCGTGCTGGAAGGCGGTGTTCTTGGTCGCGTACTTGTAGAGGTGGACGATGTCGCCGGCGGTGACCGCGGTGCCGAACTTGATGCCGATCTCGCACTGGCCGGGGCTCGCCACCTCATGGTGGTGCAGATCGACCTCGAGGCCCATGGTCTGCATGTTGGTGGTGATCTCGCTGCGGATATCGAACAGGGTGTCGGCCGGCGAGGCGGGGAAATAGCCCTGCTTGTGGCGGATCTTGTGGCCCTGGTTGATGCCGTCATCAACGCCCATGTTCCACGGCGCCTCGTTGGAGTCGAGGTAGTAGAAGGAGGCGTTGGGCTGGCTCTGGTAGCGGATCGAATCGAAGATGAAGAACTCGGGCTCGGGGCCGAAGTAGGCGACGTCACCGGCGCCGGTGGACTTGAGGAAGGCGAGCGCCTTGTGCGCGATGCCGCGCGGGTCGCGGGTGTAGCGCTGGCCGGTGCGCGGATCGTAGATGTCGCCGAAGAAGCTGACGGTCGGCTGCTCACGGAAGGGGTCGATGAAAACCGTGGAGGGGTCCGGCTTGATGAGCATGTCCGACTTCTCGATGCCCTGCCAGCCGCGGATCGACGAACCATCGAAAGGCAGCCCTTCCTCGAAGAGGTCCTTGGTCAGGCGACGCGCGGTGATGGTGAAGTGCTGCAAGGTGCCGAAGAGGTCGCCGAATACGATGTCGACGTATTTGGCGCCGTGGTCCTTGGCGAGTTGCAGGGCTTTTTCTACGCTCATGGGGAAGCTCCTAGTTCAGGATGGATAGGTGGAAGGTGGGCAGCGGTGGCTGCGGCGGGCCGGCAGGCTAGCCGACCAGCGCAAGCGGGCAAGGCGACAGCGATGCCGTGTGTGAGAGAGTGGTTGAAAAATGATCTGCGGTGCGCGGCGCGGGCGGCTAGATGGCCTCGGGTCCGCGCTCGCCGGTGCGGATGCGGATGCAGTCCTGCAGCGGCAGGATGAAGATCTTGCCGTCGCCGACCTTGCCTTCTTCGCCGGTGCGACCGGCCTTGATGATGGCATTGACGGTGGGTTCGACGAACTCGTCGTTCACGCCGATCTGGAGCTTGACCTTGCGCAGCAAATTGACGGTGTACTCGTGGCCACGGTAGATTTCGGTATGGCCCTTCTGGCGCCCGAAGCCCTGCACGTCGCTGATGGTCAGGCGCACGACCTCGACCTCGTTGAGCGCTTCCTTGACGGCCTCCAGCTTGGACGGCTGGATGATGGCCTCGATCATTTTCATGGCATGGTGTCCTTGGACGGTTGCTGGTGGTGATGCGGTCGGTGGGGTGGGGGGATGCTAGGCGGGTGGTGCGGGGAGACCAGCACCGCACCCGCGCGCGGGTTGTCAACTGGTGAAGACATAGCCTTCCTCGCCATGCTGGCTGAGATCGAGACCTTCCATCTCCTCGTCCTTGGCCACGCGCAGGCCGATGGTGTACTTGACCACGGCGAGGATGAGCGCCGAGCCGCCTGCCGAGAGCACCACCGCCGCCAGCACCGCCTTGGCCTGGCCGAACACCAGCGCGACGGTACCGATCTTGCCGGTGACCAATTGTAGGTAGAGCTCGGGATTGCCCGCGGCGATGCCGGGGTTGGCGTCGGGGTTGAAGAAGATGCCGGTGGCGATCGCGCCCCACATGCCGCCGATGGCGTGAACGCCGAAGGCGTCGAGGGCGTCATCGTAGCCGAGCGCACGCTTGAGGTAGCTGGAGGTGGTGAAGCACAGCACCCCGGCCACCAGGCCGAGGATGAGGGCGCTCAGCGGGGTGACGAAGCCGGAGGCGGGGGTGATCGCGACCAGTCCAGCGACGGCGCCCGAGATGGCGCCGAGCAGGGTGGGCTTGCCGCGCAGGATCCATTCCGCGAGCGGCCAGCCGAGCGCGGCCGCGGCGGTGGCGAAATGGGTGTTGGCGAAGGCGAGCACCGCCAGGCCGTTGGCCTGCAGCGCCGAGCCGGCGTTGAAGCCGAACCAGCCGACCCACAGCAGCATCGCGCCGATGAAGCTGAGGGTGAGGTTGTGCGGCGGCATCGGGCTTTCGGGATAGCCCCGGCGCCGTCCGAGGAACAGGGCCGCCATCAGGGCGGCGACGCCGGAGCTGATGTGCACCACGGTGCCGCCAGCGAAGTCGAAAGCCGGCGACTTGACCATCGCGGGGAAGGCCCAGTTGAAGTAGCCGTTTTCGCCCCACACCATGTGCGCGAGCGGGCAGTAGACCAGCAGCAGCCACAGCGAGCTGAA
>JAYVMM010000358.1:0-2964 GCA_043758975.1 Planctomycetota bacterium
CAAGGTGGTCGGCAAGACCATGGGCTTCAAGGCCGAACCCCAGCTGCGCGAATTCATCACCAACGGCGCCAAGTAGCGCCCCCGGCAGCAGGCGGTCGCCTGCTGCGCCTGCTCGCCGCCGCCCCCCTCAGGGGCTGGCTGCGGGCGGCGGTAGCGCGGCGCTGTCGAGCTGACCGACCACCGTGCCATCGCCATCGAGAACCTCGAGCACCAGGCGCACGGCGCCGGCGGCGGGCACGGGGAATTCGGCGTCGATGACCAGGGGCTGGATGGGCGAGACGTAGAACGAGGTGAGCGCGATGCGCCCGCCGCCGGCATCGACCGCCGAGAGCGCGGCGGTGCCCTCGCAGAACACGCCGTAGGTGCCGTCGACGTGCAGGCTCTTAGCCCCCGCCCCCGCGCTCACTCCCAGGCGGCGCTTGACCACCCCGGCGTCGTTGACCGCCTGGACCGGACCATCGATGCGCGTCGCGTACCAGTCTTCGCTGAAGGTGAAGGCGGTGCCGACGGCGAGGTCGACCAACGGGCTGAGGACCTGCATGCTGATGGTCGGCTGGCGGTCCGAGGTCGCCACCGCGATGCTGGTGCCGCCATCGGGGTAGTGCTTGCCGGGCTGGTAGGCGAAGCGCTTGGCCATGCAATAACCTTCGCGCTCGTCGACGTAGCAGATCCAGCCCCCGTCAGAGTCGGCGCCGATCCGCCCGCTGCGATGGAGATACTGCACGGCGCCGAGGCCGTCGTCGCTCGCGCTGCGCCATTGTCCGTCGCCGTAACCGGCGGCGAGGCCGGGGAAGGCGAGGTAGCCGCGCGCGCCGAAGGCGCTGGCGCGGTTGAGCGGATAGTAGACCCAGAAGCGGTCGTAATCGGTGGCACCCTCGTGCGCGCCCACCAGCTGGGTGTCGTCCCACAGCGAAACCACGGTCGAGGTCTTGCCGGTGTTGCGCAGGGTCGCCTCGACGTGGACCTTGGTGCTGCCGCGCACCAGGGTGTAGCGGCGCGCCATTTGCAGCCCGGAGGCGTACCAGGCGCTGAAGGTCTCGATCGGCGACTCACTCTCGATCACCGCCGAGGCGGTATCCTGGGCGCTGATCACGGCGCTCCACTGCCCGCAGTCGAGGTGCGGCGCCGGCGGCCCCGCGCCCAGCCCGCGCCTCCAGGCGTACTGGGGCGCCACCCAGGTCTTGAAGCCGCCGAAGTCGTGGAACGGATCATCCTCCGCCGGCGCGTAGGTTTTGCCCTGCTCGGCGGGATTGACCCACAGGAAGGGGTGATGGCCGAGGTCGTACTGCAGCACCCGCCCGCCCGCCGCCGGCACCACCGCCAGGGTTACCAGACCGTTGCCAAGCACCAGCGCCGGCCAGCCCCAGGCGTGGTGGTTGGCCACGGTGGCGGCGGTGACAGCGTCGCCGGCTCGAGCGACGCCGGGCAAGGCGGCGAGGAGGGCGAGGAGGGCGAGGGCCGAGGGAAGGAGCGCACGCGGCGGCATAGGGACCTCGGCGGAGCCTAGCCGGCGGCCCGCCCGCGCCCAGCCCCAGGCTCCGGCGCGACCCCGGGCGTGTGAGCGCCGGGAGGCCGGTCGTGAGGGCGGGTGGATGGACGGGTCGCGAGCGCATCAGGCCGGGGCCAATCCGCCGTTGCCGGCTGTCGGCACGGCCCTACCGTGCTCCGCCATGCCGCTTGCCGCGCCGCCTCCGCCCGCACCTCTGCGCATGCCCTTGGGCGCGGGACGCTAGATAGCCATGGTGCCCTACCTGCTGGTGCTGCTGGGGATGCTGCTGAACGTCGGGGCGCAGCTCGCGCTCAAGTGGGCGGCGCTCGCCCTCGCGGGCGGCCCCGGGTCTACCGAGCGCGCGGGGTTGAGCCTGGCCACCATCGCCGCCGACCCCCTGCGCGTGCTGCTCAATGGCTGGTTCATGCTCGGCCTGGTGCTCTATGCCGTCAGCGTGGTCAACTGGCTGATCGTGCTCGACCGCATGGCCTTCTCGGTCGCCTATCCGCTGATGAGCATCGGCTACATCTTCACCCTGGCGCTCGGCGTGCTGCTCTTCCGCGAGCCGCTCAGCCCGACCCGCGTGCTCGGGGTGGCGGTGATCATCGCCGGCGTCGTCCTCATCACCCGCCCGGTGGCCAGCGCGCATGCCTGACGCCAGCCCCCTTCCCCATTTGCCCTTCTCGCGCCCGCACATCAGCGAGGCGGCGATCCAGGAGGTCGGCGAGGTCCTACGCAGCGGCTGGATCACCAGTGGCCCCAAGGTGCTGCAGTTCGAGCAGGACTTCGCCACCTATACCGGCGCCGCGCACGCGCTCGCGGTGTCCTCGGCCACCGCCGGCCTCGACCTGGTGTTCCAGGCACTCGAGCTGAAGTCCGGCGACGAAGTCATCACGCCTTCGATCAACTGGGTGAGCGGTCCCAACACCATCGAGCTCAATGGCGGGCGCACGGTGTTCTGCGAGATTGATCCCACCACCCTCAACCTCGATCTCAGCAGCGTCGAGCGCCTGCTCACGCCGCGCACGCGCGCGGTGATGCCGGTGCACTTCGCCGGCGCGCCCTGTAACCTCGATGGCCTGCGCCGCCTGCTGCACGGGCGCGGGGTGATGCTCATCGAGGACGCCGCGCATGCCGCCGGCGCGCGCTACCGCGGCGTGCCCATCGGCGGCGACAGCGAGGTGGCGGTGTTCAGCTTCCACCCGACCAAGAACCTCACCACCGCCGAGGGCGGCATGGTGACCTGCGCTTCCAGCGATTTCGCGGCCAAGCTGCGCGTCCTGCGCTTCCATGGCATCCGCAAGGACGCCTGGAAGAACCACGGGCGCAGCGGCAAGGACCTCTACCAGGTCCTGACCCCCGGGCGCAAGTACAACCTCACCGACATCCAGGCGGTGCTCGGCATCCACCAGCTGCGCGAGCTCGACCAGCACAACGCCGCGCGCGCGCGCCTGGCGGCGCTCTATGGCCGGCTG
>JAYVMM010000359.1:0-1729 GCA_043758975.1 Planctomycetota bacterium
CGGCTGCTGCAGGCGCGCGAGCGCAGCGACCACCGCCGGCTCGGCGCGCGCTTCCGGCGGCAGGGCGAGCAGGGCGCGTTCGCCCTCGCGGGCGTCGAGCGCGACCAGCGCCAAGGCGCGGTAGAGCGGCAACTGGCCGGAGTCGGCGAGCCGGCGAGCCTCCTGCTCGGCGACCACCAGGCAGGATCCTGGATGGCCGGAGAGGGTCAGCCGGCAGAGCAGCTCGGCGCAGGCGAGGCGGTCGCCTGCGCCGAGGGTCGCGATCAGGCGCACCCCGGCCAGCACGGCGCGCGCCTGGTCGGGAGCGCTCTCGGCGATGAACTGGGCGTAAAGCAGCCCGCCGCGCCCGCGATAGGGGCTGCGCGGCCATTCCGTCCACAGCACATGGGCGTAGTCGCGCGCGGCCTCGCGCTCGCCCTGCCGACGGCAGCTCTCGGCGAGGAGGGCCAGGCAGCGGTCGACCTCGACGGCGCCCGACCAGCGACAGGCGGCCTCGAGCAGGGCGCGCGCTGCGTGCTCGTCGCCGTGCAGCAACCAGGCTTCGCCGGCGCACTGCGCCGCCTGACCGCGCAGCACTTCCGGCCATTCCTCCAGCCAAGCCTGACCGCTGCCGGCGTGCAACCTGGCGAGGGCGTCGTCACCGCGCCCGAGCGCGAGCTGGGCGCGCGCCCACAGCAGGCGCTCGCGTCCTGCCCGGGCGAGGCCGGGATGGCCGGCAAGCAGCAGCACGCTCTGCGCCGGCAGCCCGTTGGCGAGCGCCTGGGCGGCGGCAGCCAGGGCGGGGTCCTCGGAGGTGACGAGCGCCGCCGCGCTCACGCGCGCGAATGCCAGCAGGAGCAGGGCCGGTACCAGGCGCGCACCCGGCGGGCGGCGCACCAGGCGGCGCACCCGGCGGCTTAGCGCCACGCGCGGCATGGGCGGTGCCCGACGCGTGCGCCCCTGCCGCGACGCCGCCCGGCGGGCCTCACGCCCCCTCCGTGCCGAGTTGGCGGCCAAGGGCGAGCAGCGCCTCGTCGAGCAGCGCCTGCACTGCCGCGGGCTCGAGATGGAGCGCCTCGCTCAGGGCCGCGAGGTCCATGCCGCCGCGGATATGCTGCTCGAGCGCCATGCGCTGGGGGTCGCTGAGCGCGTTGAGCGCGCTCTCGAGATCGTCCATGCGCTGATGCAGGGCGGTATCGCCGCCGCAACGCTCGCTCGGAAAGGGTTCGCCGAGCACCTCGTCGGGATGCTTGCGGCACCACTGCAGGGTGAGGTTGCCGCCGACGCGGCGGAACCAGGCCGGAAAGTCGCTCGGGCGCGCCAGGTCGACGAGGTGCTTCCAGGCCCCGGCGATGACCTCCGCCACCAGCTTGTCGACGATTTGCGGGCGGCGCAGGCGCCCGCCGAGGTAGGCGGCCAGGCGCGGGGCATGGCGCGTGCACAGCTCGGACCAAGCCGCGCGGTCGCCGCCTTGGGCGCGCGTCACCAGCACCTCGTCGCTATCAGCCATGGGCGGCCACCCCGGCGGCGGTCATCGGCTCGGCTGGGCGCATCGGCATGAGCCCATGATGCCACTACGACCGCGCATCACAACCGACGGCTCGACCGCCAGTGCCTACCGCTGCGGCGGCTCAACCCAGCCCGTCATCGGCGCTGCTGGCGGCGATCTTTGCCGCGCCGTGCAGCGCCCCCCGCCCGATGCCCGGACAGTCGCGCCCGGCCGACTGCCAGGCCGCCGGGCTGGCGACCA
>JAYVMM010000360.1:0-4188 GCA_043758975.1 Planctomycetota bacterium
TGCCACGACCGCGACCTGCTCGCCGCCCTGCCGTATGCCATCGACAACATCGACATCGGCTCCGAGGCCATCGCGTCAACCGCGGTGGACCTGCTCCTCGAGCGCATCGCGGAGCCGCAGCGCCCGCGGCGTACGGTGGTGATCGCGCCCATCATCTCCCCGACATGAAGGACTTGCACACGGCAACGTCACTGTCGATTTCAGTAACACCGTTATTATCTTCACTCAGAGGTTTCAATATCAGGGGATCAGGATCCAATCGGTCGTTTTGGATTTGCGGGGTGCCCCTGATGCGATCGTCGCTGATAATTATGGACCTGCTGCCGCTCGGTGCTGCGGCAGGTACCTCCGGAGCTGCGGTGCCAGCCGCCGGCGCGCCGGCGCGGATGCTCGGCTATGGCGATGCAACGGGCAAGCTGAGCAGCCGCTTCCTGACGGCGGTGCTGAAACGGCGTCTGGTCTTTGCCACCGTGACTGCATCCCGCCCGTCGACACGGCGGCGTGTCGGCCCTCGCTCGCAGGAAGCGCCTGCGGGATCGTTCTGGGCGATCCTGTTGAGCGGCCCCCCACTGGCCCATCGGCCCATCGGCGCATCGCGGAATAGAGTGGGCAACTGAACCGCTCCCACCCAGACTTATTCCGATCTTTCGCTGGTTTAGCGCGCCCGCCCGCCTCCACCGCTACGGATCCAGCTCATGCATGTCCTCGGCCTGCACATCTTCGACGTCGCGATCATCACGCTGTTCCTAATCGGCCTGCTAGTGATGGGGGCGCTACTGTCGCGGAGCATCAAGGGCGAATCCGATTTCTTTGTGGGCGGGCGAAACCTCGGCGGCTGGATGCAATTCTTCCTAAACTTCGGGATGATGTCGGACTCCAACGGTGCGCCGACGGTGGCCACCGAGGTCGCGCGCCAGGGCGTGGGCGGAATGTGGATCTCATTCCAGATGCTATTCTGCACACCTTTCTACTGGTTCAGCAGCATATGGTTCCGGAGGACGCGCGTGATGACCGTCGGCGACCTGTTCGCCGACCGTTTCGCCAGCCGCGGCCTAGCCCTGTGCTACGCCCTTCTCCAGATCATCATCTCGACGCTGCTGCTGGGCATGGGCAACGTCATTTCCTACAAGGTCTCCTCGGCATTGGTGGTCAAGGCCGAGAGCGAGTGGTCGCCGGTCGAGCAGCGGTCAGTGGAGGGCTTTCGCGAGTTCCAGGCACTCGCGGCGCAGGCCTCCGCGGGCACCTTGCCGGCGGAGGCGGGCGAGCGCTACCAGGCGCTGACCGCGCTCAGCCGGCGCGGGGAGCTGCACTCCTACATCTCCTGGCTGCAGCCGACTTGGTTCTCCGTGGTCTACGCGCTGGTTGTTGCGGTCTACATCATGCTCGGCGGTCTGCGCGCGGCGGCGATCACCGACGCGGTGCAGGGCGTGCTGATCGTGGTGTTCTCGGTGGTGATGATCCCCATCGGCCTGGCGCGCGTCGGTGGCTTCACCGGACTGCACCGCCTGGTGCCCGAGGACAAGTTCGCGCTGTTCGGTAGCGCGGCGATGAGCGAGTACACCTGGTACTCTATTGGGGCGATGTTCTTCGTCGTGCTGGTCGTCACCCCGGGCGCTGCCGGGAGCATCGGCCCTAGCGCGGCGGCCGGGCGCAACGAGCGCGCACTGCGCGTCGGCTCGCTGGGCGGCGCCTTCGTCAAGCGATTCGTGGTCATCGCATGGATGCTCTGCGGGCTGCTGGTCGCGGCGTTGTTCCCGGCCGGGCTGGCCGACCCCGATAACGCCTGGGGCGTCCTCGCTGTGACCTTGCTCGCCCCCGGGCTGCTTGGCCTGATGATCTCAGGGATGATCCTCGGGCACATGCCGCTGGTCGGTTTCAACGCGGTCAGCGCATCGGCGCTGTTCACGCGCAACATCTACGAGCCTCTGCTGCCGGGGCGCACGCCAGCGCACTACTTGCGCGTCGCCAAGCTATGCATCCCCGCGGTGCTGGCGGCCAGCGTGCTGATCGGCCTGTTCTTCGCCAATGTCATTTCGTTGCTCTCGACTATCGTCACCTTCACCACACTGTTCGGCGGCATATGTTTTTTGCTGTTCTTCTGGCGCCGCCTGCGCCCTCCGGCGATCTACGCGACCATGGCCGTTCACTTGGTGGTGATCGGATTGATGCCTTGGCTGCTGCCGCAGTTCGCGGCCTTCCGCCGCTGCCCGGCGCTGGTCGAAGAGAGCGCGCCGCGCAGCGTCTCGGTGGCCGGCGTCGCGACCAGCGCTGATGTCCAGGCGGGCAGAGCCGCGTTTATCGGCGAGCGCATCGCCCGCACCCGGGTGATCGCTCCGGTCGCGGTGTTCTTTGAGAAGGTGGCGCGCAGCGACCCTGCCGACCCCGCCTTGCCGCAGGAGGGCATCGGACGCTTCGTCATCGAGAACTGGCTGCTATCCAAGTTCGGCGTGCCGGTGGCAGAGTTCGGCCCTGCCGGCCTGACCACCTGCCGGTGGACGTTCGACGCCTGCTTCCCCTATACGCTGCTGCTGCTCCTTAGCGCACTGTGCTGCGGTCGCGATTCCCCTAACGAGCGTGCGCAGCGTGCGCGCGACGATCGCTTTTTCGCCAAGACCAAGACCCCCATCGGTGCTACACCCGAGAGCGACGCGCAGGCGGTCGCCGCCAGCCAAGCTGACCCCAGGCGCTTCGACCACATCAAACTGTTCCCACGCTCGTCCTGGGAATTCACCGTGTGGACGCGCTCGGACTGGATGGGCTTCGGCTTCGGCTGGGCGATGGTGGCGGTGGTGCTTCTGACGTTGTGGGTTGTGGTCACCATCGGCGCCTGAGATGGTGGAGTGAGCGAGATTAGTCGGACGGGCATAACGAAAGTGAGGCGATGAGCATGGGTATCCTGGATTGCGGCGTGGTCGGCATCCACGGTTTCGCGCAGCGCCACCTACGCAGCCTGCTCGCGCTGCAAGCCTCCGGCCAAGCGCGACTAGTCGCGGCAGTGGCGCATGAGCGAGCGCGCGATGAAGCCTGGGCGCGCGAGCTGGAGGGCGCAGGTGTGCGCCTGGTGGGCGACCTTGATGCGCTGCTCGCGCTCGGCGTCGCGGTGGTCACCCTGCCTGTGGGAATCGCCCTGCACGCACCGCTAGCTCTACGCTGCCTGGCAGCTGGTCGCCACGTTTACCTTGAGAAGCCGGTGGCCGCGACGATTGCCGAGGTCGACGCCCTAGCCGCGGCCGAGCGGCGCAGCGGGCGTACCTTGCTGGTAGGCTTCCAGGACCTCTTCCAGGATGGCGTGCGCGCGTTGAAGCGCCGGCTAGCCGCCGGTGAATTGGGTGCCGTGCGGCGTATTGTCACCACCACCGGTTGGCCGCGCCCGCCCTCCTATTACTTGCGCAACTCCTGGGCTGGCCGTCTTGAGGTCGACGGCGCGCAGGTCCTGGACTCGGTCGCCAACAACGCGTGCGCACACTTCCTGAACCTGGCGCTGTTCCTGGCCGGCGCGAAATCCGATTCATCGGCGCGACCGCGCACGGTCGCCGCACAGCTGTGGCGCGGGCATGCCATCGATTCCTTCGACACTTGCGCGATTCGTGTGACCACCGCCGAGGGACCGGAGATCCACTTCGCCGCCTCGCACTTGGGCGCCACCACCATGCCGCCGGCACTGCGCATCGAGTGCGCGGGTGGCACCATTGTCAACGATGACCTCGATGGCGAGCGCCCCTGGCACCTCGCTGCCGCCGGCCTCTATGAGGAGATCCCCGTCATCGACCGCCACCTGGGCGCCCTGGCCCACGCCCTGCGCTGTTTCGCCGGCGAGGACGTCCCAGTGTGCCGTTTAGCGCAGGCGCGCGCACACACCGCGGTGGTCGCTGCGGCGCACCGCTCATGCCCCATCGCCACATTCCCAGCTGAGCACCTGATCGCGGGCGAGGACTACCTGGTGCACCCCCAGATCGATCGCTGCCTGGCGACCGCGCACGAGCGCGGCATCGATCTCGCGGCTGCCGGCTTGGAGCCCACGCCGCGGGGCGCGCACGTTGTCGAGGTCGAGGATATGCCGAGCGCGGAGTAGACTGCCGGGTAGTTCCGAGCGGAAACGAGCGGCACCGGCAGAAAGGTACTCGACGTGATTCGCACCTGCCTGGTATGGACTGGTCACTGTCCAGTTCGCGACACCGGGGGTATGGG
>JAYVMM010000361.1:0-1503 GCA_043758975.1 Planctomycetota bacterium
GGTTTCGCCGATGTGGACTGCAATTGGTTCGTGCTCGAGGTTCGGGGAAATGGCGCTTCATCGACTTGACATTCCAGGGTGGCTGGATCGCACCATGCGCACATGCACAGATCCGCCCCATTTCAATGCTATCGCGATGTGGATGTCCGCAGCGCTGGCGCTCTGCTGTTCGAAGTGCATCGCGGACGACGAGTTCCCGCTCTCGGCTCTCGCCGAAAGCTACGCCGCGATCCCATGCCTTTCGATGACCGCCCAGTGCGAGCGGAGGATCGAGCCTCTTCCGGGTCCTGCCGTGCTGAAACGGCGCCAGAATCTCCTGACGGTCGGCCATGATTTCCGCTTTGCATCGATGCCGGTGCTTGAACGGGACCGCGCGCTTCCAGGCATCCTCGGGAGAAAATTCGAGATATCCGCCATTGACCAGCAATTGCAGTACATCGACTTCGCGGCTCGCCAGCTCGAGATAATCGCATTGCCGGACCATTTGACCTCCACCGTGCCATTCGCCAGCGAGACTCCGGCCCTCTTGACTCCTTTCGAGTTCCTCGGCTTCAAGAACGGCGAAATGACCGGTTTCGGTGCCATTCATTGGCGGGACATCATGACGCCGGAATTCCTTTCGGCGAAATTCCGCGATCTCAAGGCGGTGGTTTCACGCAAACCGCTGCCTGGAATCGAATGCATCATCACCTTTCCCTACCGCGATCTCGATATCCCCAAAGCAGAGACGGCTGACCTCGCTGAGCTGCCCTCCCGGATCGCCATAACCATCGTGCTCGACAATGCGACTGGCCTTCCGATCGTATCTCAAATGGAATGGCGCCCGCAGGGGACGAAGCCAACATATCGATGCGAGTACCATTATGCTCCTGTGGCCGTCGCCGCGCATGCCAAGTTCCAGAAGGTTCCGATGCTGGCTTCCAGCCAAACCACCAGGATGCTCGACGGCGTGAGCATGCTCTCAGCGACATGCTCGGTGACCACCAGCGAAGCCATCACCGTTGATGACCTCCGCATCGACCCCTTCGAGGCGAAGACCATACATGATCAGGCTTCCGGGAAATTCCTGTCGCCATGACCCTGCGCTGCATCCTGATGCTCATCCTCTCCTGCCGGGGTGTTTCGGCGATCGAGGCGACCTATCGGGACAGCGATTTCCCGAGATCGAGAAGCGATATCGATATTGGCGTTTTCGCCCCCGGAGAAGAGCGGACAGTCAACGTGCGCTGCGAAATCGAATCTCCAATCCGGCAGGTGATCGACATCACGACCTCATGCACCTGCTCGATGCCCTCCCGGGAAATCGGCCTTCATCTCGAGGGAATGGCCACGAGCCTTCCCGTGCGGGTGAGCGCTCCAGAAAAGGCCAATGACGCCTTTGGCGGTGTCATCAATCTCTATCTCAAGACGGATTCCGGCATGCTGTGCCGATCGCTGGTGCTTCACGGATCAGTCCGCGACCCCCTGCTCTGGCCCGATTCCACGGGAAGAGTCCTGGACGCG
>JAYVMM010000362.1:0-2417 GCA_043758975.1 Planctomycetota bacterium
ACCAGTTCGTGCAATCCGGGCTCGAAGATCGGGATCTCGCCGCGACGCAGGCGCTCGACCTTGGCGCGGTCGACGTCGACGCAGCAGACGAAGTTGCCCATTTCGGCGAAGCAGGTTCCGGTCACCAGGCCGACATATCCGGTCCCGAAGATAGCGATGCGCATGATCCAGGCCTCTCGCGGTGGTGCCGCCATCCTGGATGCCGTCCGCCTCGATCAAGATCCCCCGTCGCCAAGGCGTGCCGGCGCGCGAGGCGGACCTAGAAACTGTAGCCGACGAAGGCGCCGACGGTGAGGTCGTTCGCACTCAGGCGTACGTCGCCGCCGGTGATGTTCTGCGTGCTACCACTGTGCAGGTAGCCCACGCCCACACCGCCGCACAGCGGCAGCAGCGGGGGATGCAGGACGAGGTTGAGGTTGGCGCCGTACTCGCTCACCGTGGCCTTGGTGGAGGAGCTGCCGGGCTGCTGGTAGCTGTCGCGCCCGATGCCGACGAAGGGCAACAGCTCGAGGCGCAGGATCCAGAACAACCCGAGGTAGGCGCCGGCGTGGATGTGGGCACCCACCGCGGAGTAGTCGACGCTGCCGGCGTTAGTGCTCTTGGTGCGCTTGTCGTAGGACAGCCCGGCGCCAAACAGCACGCCGATCAGCGGCACCGGCAGGTTGGGGCTGGCGACCCAGTCGAGGGTGAGGCGGCTGGCGCGGTCCCAGTTCGCGGTCGTCGAGGTGCCGTTGGCCTCGGCGGTCTCGCGCCGGCTGACCCAATCCGCGCCCACCCGCAGGTCATCCTCGGTCAAGTCGAGGGCGGCGGCCGATCCGGCGCAGCAGGCGAACAGGGCGAGGGTGCGGGCGGTGGACATGGTGGCTCCGGTGGTTGGGTGGCAGCGGGAGAGGAATTGGGATTGGACGGTCGGCGGGCGCACGCGCCCCAGCCGGCGATGTTAGCAGTCGCGCACCTCCGCCGCCAGCACGATCGCTCCGTTACGCGCCCCCCCTGTGCGTCAGCGCCATCGCCTGGGCGATTGCACGCGCGCCGGCAGGCCGAAGCTCGCCCTGCACGGGAGCTGCGATGCGCCTGCGGGCCGCCCTCATCACTGCCCTGGCGCTGACAGCGCCTGGGCTCGCTGCCGAGAATGCGGTGAGCCCTGCGCTGGTGCTCGACCGCCCCGCGCACGTCGGCGAGCACTCGACCATCACCGCCAGCTGCCACTCGCATCAGCACCGCAGCATCCAGATCGAAGCACGCGAGCCCATGGTCCAGGACATCGATTATTCGATTCTCTTCGCCGGCGAGCGCGAAGTGCTGGCGGTGGGCGCCCAGGGCCAACCCACGCGCTGCCGCCTGCACGTCACGCGCTGCGAGCGCACGGTGACGGGCCAGGCCGCCCTGGTGATGGTGGACGCAGGAACGCAGCTGATGCTCGACGCCCGCAGCGGCCAGGCGGTGTTCAGCGACGCCCAGGGCAAGGAGTTCATCGAGCAGGTGCAGCAGGCGCTGCGCCTGGTGCTCGACCGCACCGACGAGGGGGAGCCCCAGGACCAGGCGCTGGGCAGCGCCCATGGGCACGCCGCGGGCGAGCGCTGGGCGATCAACCCGGTGCCGGCGGCGCGTCTGCTTGCCGGATTGCGCCTGGTGGTCGATGCCGAGCACCTCAGCGGCAGCGCCGGCTACCGCCTGGCGGAGGGCGCCGGAGCGCCCGCTGCGCTCGACTTCGCCACCAACCTCGCCTTCAGCGCCTTCACCGTGGCCGCCCTGTCGCCGGGGCTGAAAGTAACCACGTCATCCGGTACCCTCGCCATCGAGCGCCGCTATCCCGCCGATCCGGCGCTGCCGCTGATCCTGGAGCGGCGCACGCTCACCGAGAGCCTGCAGGCGCAGGGCACCAGCTCCGCCACCGGCAACGAGCACGCGATGGCGATCGCCATGGAACTCACCCAGAGCAACGAGCTGAGCATAGCCGCGCCCGGCGCTACCAGCACACCGTCGCCCTGAGGACGCGCGCCAGGCGCTCCCTGAGCGCGCGACGCTCAGCGTGCGACGCTCAGCGCCCAGAGCGCAGGGCGCGCACGATCAGTTCGGCCTGGCGCGTGCGCTCGTCGGGCAGCATCAGCCACACCCCGGCCAGGCGCGTGCGCCAGTGCGCGAGGAAGCGCAGCACGCCCTTGGCGTCCTCATCGGGGTCGCCGGCGAGACGCTGCTTGAGGCGCTCGGGCACCGATAGCGCTGGCAGCTCGTTGTCGAGCTCGTCGGCGGTGGCGGCATCGGGCAGCACCAGGATCTCGGCGAAGAGCGGGACCGCCGGGCGCGGTCCCGACATCAAAGTGCGGAACACCGCCGGGTCGTAGATCGGCTGCAGGCAGAGGAAGTCCGCGCCCGCTTCGACGAAACCGGCGTCGAGGCCGCCGCCCGGGTGCGCG
>JAYVMM010000363.1:0-3718 GCA_043758975.1 Planctomycetota bacterium
GGAGGCTGGACGGTGTCGGGTTGGCCGATGGGAGGGAGGACGGTGCTCAATTCCGCGGTCCAGTCGCGATCGATGGCCTGCCACATGCGCATGCGTGCCCAGGAGAGGCCGCCCGCAGCCAGTAGCGCGAGGACCAGCGCCGCGGCAGCGCCCCACACGGCCCAGGCGGCCATGGAGGTGCCGATGACGGATGGCCCGAGCAGGGGGGCGCTGCCGCCGATCCGGGCCTGGGCCAGGATCGGCGCCACCAGCCCGGACGGGCACACCGGCTGGGTGAGGACCGGCGACCAGTCGAATGCTGTTGCTCCCAGCGCCGGCGCGACCCCGCGGCGTTCGAGCCGCAGGCGCAGGCGCTGGAGCGCGGAGGCCAGGCGGCGCGAAACCGTCGCCTGGGTGCAGCGGAAGCGCTGGGCCAGGCGCACTTGGTCGACGCCCAGGAGGTGGTGCTCGATGACCAGCGCCCGGCTGGTGCTGTCGAGCTCGGCGAGGGCGGCATCGAGTTCGCCCTGCCAGCCATGATCCCGCTCATCGGCGACCACAGCCGTGCCAGCGCCTTCGTGGCGTAGGCGGCGATGGTTGCGACGCAGGAAATCGAGGGCGCGCCGCCTCGCCGTGCCATGCAGCCAACCAGCGAGCGATCCGCGGATGCTCCCGCACGCCTGCATCCAGGCGATGAACACCTCCTGGCTGACATCGGCGGCGTCCTGGGCATTGCCGGTCACGCGCAGGCAGACGCGGTAGACCAGATCGGCATGGGCGCTGATCGCGGCATCATCGCAGACGGGTGGATTCATGGCCTCTCCTTCCATGATGTCGCTCGGGTGGTGGTGTCTATACGCTCGGGTTCCCGCACTCGTCCTGGTGGTGAGCGAGTGCCGCCTGGCCGGGCGTGTGGGCCGGACTTCAGCCGCAGGGCGATCCCGTAGTGATCCGACCCGCAGCAAGTCGGTTGCCATAAGTCATTGTTCCGACTCTCGTAGCGTCATCACCGTGGGCCAAATGCGGCTTTCCGTCGAGACGCCCCATGCGGATGGCTCGAACCATCGGGCATCACTGCTTGGCTCGTGTCTGCGGTGCTGCGCAGCAAAGTCCATCGAGGCGATTCTGCACCCTGGCCGCGCCAACCCGGGTGGCCAACGCAGGACCGCAGGGCGACGATGACCTGCCATTCCGCATGGTGATCATCCAGCCGGATCACCCGTCGGTCGGTTCACGGTGCGGTCGGACTGACGTTTGCCCGTACCGCGGGTACTCCAGCGGCAGCCGGAGCTGGCAGCGGAGCGAGGGCAAAGCGTTCGCGCTCTGCCACCTTGACCGGGCCGCCGTCGATGGTCCGCTCGTCGTCATACCGGATGGGCTCGATGCAGCTGAGGGTGCCGGCGCGGGAATTGTAGATCATTGGCGAACGGTCGCCGGGGTTCAGCGGAAGCGCATCGAGCAGTCCGGGGCCGACCACCGCATCGAGGGTGCGCGGCAGAGCACCACTGCGCAGGCGCACCACCGCGATCATGAGGGCGGTGCGCGCGCAGCGGCGCAAGCGCTCGCACGAGACCTGGTCCGCGATCGCGTAACGCGCGTTCAGGGTCTTGCGATCAGCGAGCAACGAACCGCACGGATTGCCATCCTGATCGCACAGGCGCTGCAGGGCGAGGACGAGATCGCGCTCGTCCTGTAGGCGATTTTTCAGTCCCTCGTCATCGCTGAGGTCGATCATGCGTTTGGGGTCGAACTCCATCCAGAGCAGGGGTCGCACGCGGAGCACGCGCCGGCTCAAGGCCAGGGCAGCGGGGCTGTAGGCCGCGTCATTGAGCGCGCGCCAGGTGGCCGGAGCCTGCGCGGTCACGGTGGAGCACCAGTCCAGCACGGTGCGCAGGGTCTGCTGGCGTTCGAGCAGGACGCCCTTTCCACCCACGGCATCGAGCACTGGCGAGGGCGGCGGCGATGTCGGAACGCCCCACGCCGCCGAGACATTCAGCAACGCTCTTCCCGATTGCTGGTGGATGAGCACCAGCCGCCAGCCTGGTCCATCAAGCGGCGCGCGAGCGATCTTGTCGAGGAAGTGCGGCGCTGCGATGCTCCGCCGCAAGCAGGCGACCACATCGATATCGCGCGCTGGCGGGATCGCCGCCAGCGCGCCGAGCAGCAGGCGCTCTTCATCCTTCCCGGTGGCCTGCTGAGCCAAGCGCGCCATCAGCTTGGCGGCCATGCACTGCGCCCGCTCGGCCGTGCGCTGGTCGTCGTCGGTGAGCGCGGCATCGGCAACCCAGCTCGCCAGGTACTGCGCCTGTACCGCATCGGACCACGCGGTGCGCCGGTCCCCCTGTGCGGCACGGACGCGCGCATCGATGGCGAGATTGCGGACACAGTCGGAGATCACCTGTTCCCAGCGCTCGTCCTGGCTGGACGCGGGGGCGAGCGCGGGCCGGTTGATGCCAGCGCGCTCACAGGCGAGCCGGATGCGGCGCAGGCATTCGGCGCGCGTGTCCAGCCACTCGGCCAAGCCCGTGACCTGTTCGCCGCTCAGCGTGCTGTCCATGTCCTCGGCATCACTGCGCGCCTGCTCGAATTCAAGGAAGTTCATGGAAATCACCGGACGATCCGCGCTCTCCACGGACAGCAGCGGCCAGGCATCGTCTGCTGCCCTGACCGTTCGCGGGCTCGTCCACCAGCCAGCCGGGACCATGAATTGCAGGGCGGAGCGGGCCGCGAGGTCGAGGGGCGGTTCCCCATCCTGCGCCCCGGCGCCGGCGAAGGAGCTGGCCAGGATCAGGCAAATGATTGGCCATCGATGCATCTCGCGTTCCTCGCAGAAGAGAAGTACGCAGTCAGCCGTTGTGGCAGTGCATGGCGTATCCGGATAGTACCACCCTCGACTTTAGCGGACGGGCGACTCGGAACCAGTACGATATGGCGGCCAGACCGATGGGCGTGCGCAGTCGCTGGCGCCGCCGGCAAGGGGAGGTCGCGGGCCTGCCCGACGGGCAAGCGCGGGACCGCTTCAGCCCTCGGCAATGCGCTTGAGGTTCTCGCGCGCGATGCCGATCCAGGTGCGTTGCTCCCGGCGGTAGGACCAGGGCGCGCTGTCGGCGGATTCGATGATGCGCAGGAACAGCGCCCGTGCTTCTTGCGTCCTGCCGAGCTTCTGCAGGAACAGCCCGTAGCGGGCACGCGCCTCTTCACCGGCGTAGCCGCCCTGGGCGGCGCGGTACTTCTCGTCCGCCGCCGCAGTATTGCCCAGTCCCTCATGGCAGAGCGCGAGCAGCAGGCAGCGCCCGCGCAGCTTCTCGTTGTTGGGGACGGTTTCCGCGCGCTCGAGCAAGAGGATGGCCTGCCCCGCCTGGCTGTTGGCGTAATGGGCGCGGGCGGTGGTGAACAGCAGGGTGATGTCGCCTTTGAGCGGACCATCCAGTGCCGGGCGCAGCAGCTCAAGCGCCTGGGCGTAGTCGCCGCGGTTGATCATGACGTTGGCGAAATCGATGCGGTTGCTCAGGGTGTCGGATCGGCAAAACGCGCCTTCGATGCGCTTGCCATTGAGGGTCTCGATCATCGGGATGGTGAGACTGACCGGCAGGCGCACCGCGCCGAGGAAGGAGCGGTGGTTGAGCAGCAGGTAGACCAGGCTGCCGAGCAACGGGAGGCAGAAGATGATCCACAGCCAGTACAGGTCATTGCCCCGGCGCAGCACGTGCAGGGCGCATATGACCTGCATGGCGACGAT
>JAYVMM010000364.1:0-2873 GCA_043758975.1 Planctomycetota bacterium
GCCTTTCTGGTTCGACCTGCTGTCCAAGGTCATCCAGGTCCGCTCCTCGATAAAACCGGACGAGGCAGCGAAGAAGTGAGGTGGCGGGGCCAGCGCCGACCGGCAATGGGTCAAAATGACGGAATTCACGCCTGGATCATCGACGATACCGGAATCCCCAAATGTACAGTGCACAACTATTGGGGAGTGGCGGGGTGGAGCTCCCGACTAAAAGCGAAAGCCGGCCTGCAGGCCGCCATAGCCTCCGCCGCCGGAATAGATGATGTCGTCCTTCCCGCCAGTGCCGTTCTGCTCCTTGACCGTGGACGACCACCCCATCACCCCGATCACCGCACCGAACTGCAGGCCGAAGCGGAAGGTGTAGTAGGCGCCGGCCTGCAGGCCGAACGAGGCGTAGCCGCCGCGATCGGAATCGACCGTGCCCAGCTTGGTCGCGCGCGCCGAGCCGACGCCGAGGACCAGCGCTGGCGCCTCAATGTGCAGGCCGCGGGTGAAGCGGTAGACCAGCGCGCCCTGGACCTGGATGCCGCTCGCATCGATCTCGGGCTTGAGCCCCTGCACATCGGCGCGGTGGCTGTGCGCGAACACCCCGCCGCCGACGGCGAAGCCGAGGCCGCCCGGGCGGGCACGCACGTAGATGAGGTCGATGTCGACGGCGCCGCCGCCGGCCCGGCTGACATCGGTGGTCACACCGGTGGTATCATCCTTGACCTTGCTGGTGCCGGGCAGACCTTCGAAGCCGAGGCGCAGATCGAGGTTCCACGGGCTGGGGCCGGCAGGGCGCGGCGGCGCGGCGGGCGGCGGCGAGGGTGGCGGGCCGCCGGCCTCATCGGCGTTGAGCGCCAGGGGCAGGACGGCAACGACCAAGGCGGCGGAGGACAGGGACCAGCAACGCAGGACGGGCATGGGATGCTCCCGGCACGGGTGAGGGCGCGGTACCGGCGCCGCATGCTGGGCGTCTCCACGCTGCATCCGAGGATACCGCCCGCTCCGCCCAAGGTTACCGAAATCCACGCGCGCGGCGGTGGACCGGGGCGCCCGCTCTCAACCGTGACCGGTGTCGAGTCGCTTGAGCGCGGTCGCCGCCAGGGTGAAGCCACGTTCGCTGGCGAGGCGGTACCAGTGCCGCGCCTGCTCGAGATCGCGGGCGACGCCAGTGCCATGCTCGTAGCAGCTGCCGAGGTGGAATTGCGCCGGCGAGAAGCCGCCATCAGCCGAAGCGCGGTACCAGCGCACCGCCTGCGTGGCATCGGCGACGACGCCAAGGCCCTGCTCGTAGCAGGACGCGAGGTTGTCCTCGGCCACCGCATCGCCGCGCGCGGCCTCCTGCTGGTAGTGGAGCAGCACCTCGGGCTGGATGCCGGCGACCAGGGACGGGGACGCCGCCGGATGCGGGATGCCGTCGCGCACGGCCACCGCCGGGAGTGCGGGCGGTGCTGCCGCCACGGCGTCCCGCACCGGTGCGCTGCGGCGGGCGAGCGCCAGGCCCACCGCCGCCAGCAGCACGACCAGCACGACCAGGGCGGGGCGGGCAGGCATGGGTTCAGCTCAGCAGCTGGCGGCGCATCACCCACACCAGCAGCAGGAAGCCGGCGGCGGCAGCACCGAAGCCGCATTTACCGCCGCCGCCCCCACCGGCGGAGGATGCCGGCGGCGTGCCGCTGCCGGCGGTGACGGAGGTGGTCGCACTGGCGATATTGGAGGCGGATGACGAGCCGGCGCCATTGACGGCGACGACCTGGTACGAGTACTGCGTCCCCCCGGCCAGGCCGGTGTTCGCGAAGGTATAGGTGGAGCCGGGCACTGCGGCGATCTGGGTGAAGGGACCGCTGCTCCCGGACCGCGCCTGGATGACGAAACCGGTCTGGTTGGTGGCGTTGTTGGTCCAGCTCAGATCTATCTCCGAGCTCGATGCCGCGGTGGCGATCAGGCCGGTGGGCTGCACCGGCACCGTGGTCGCTGACGGCGGCAGGCTGCCGATCCACGTTGCCAGCACGCCCACTGCCGTGGTGTCGATCACGTTGCGCGCCAAGGGCGGCATCTTGGTGGTGGGGTCGACGGTGTTCATGCGCACGTACATGATCGACTCGCCGGTGGAGAGCGGACGCACCACCTCGGCGCCGACGATGCCGAGGGTGTTCTTGACCACCCCGTCGACGATGTCCTGGTTCGCCAGCAGGGTATCGAAGCGCGCATCCCAGTAGGTATCGACGCCGCCCGGGCGGTGGCACTGCCCGCAGTTGGAGTCGATATAGGATCGCACGCGGTCCTGCACCGTGGTGCCGGCGCTGGTGTCGCTGATGTTGGTGAGCTTGGTGAAGGTGCCGATGTTGCCCTCACCGATGTCGGTGCTGAACAGCTGCAGGTAGTTCCAGGTGCGCAGCTGGTTGTCGGTGCTGCCGCTGGGGTAGGCGAAGGTGGTGTTGAGCTGGCGGGTCTTCGGCCCGAGCACGAAGTTCGCCACCCCGGTGTGGCACTGCAGGCATTCCGCCCGCGATGGGTAGTGCCAGGTCTGGCCGCCAGCCTCTCCCTCGTCGTAGCCGTCGGTCAGGCCGCTCGGGCTGCCCGGCCCCATGAGGTCAGCGTCGGTGCCGCCGACGTTCCATTTATAGGTAACACCATAGCCAGCATTGGGGCCGCTGAGCACCAGCAAGCGCAGTTCCAGCGGCGTGCTGCCGAGGACGAAATTCTTGATCATCACCGTGCCGGCGGGATAGGTGAACTCACCCGTAGCGGCAAAGGTGATCTGGCCACCGGCGGGCAGGGCGATCCACCGGCTCTTGGTCGCATTGTCCGACCACAGTGGCGAGATCACATCGTAGGGCAGGATGCCCGTCGCTGGCGTCAGGCCGGCGGCGGTGGAGTTGGTGAAC
>JAYVMM010000365.1:0-4934 GCA_043758975.1 Planctomycetota bacterium
CAACAGGCGTTCGCGCGGCCGGTGGTGCCTGGTGACGTCGATCAGCTGGACCACCACCACCGGTACCACCAGCCACGCCACCAGGAAGGAGACCACCAGGCTGGCCGCCATGGTCAGCGAGAGGACCTTGAAGAAGGCGCCGGTGACGCCGGTGAGAAAGCCGAGGGGCGCGAAGATGATGACCGTTGCTGCCGACGAGACGGTCAGCGGTCGGGTGAATTCCCAGGCCGCCGCCAGCAGGTCCTGGCGCTGTGCCGTGCGTCCCTCCTGCATCCGGCGCACCATGTGCTCGACCATGACGATGGCATCATCGACGATGAGTCCGACCGCCGCCGCCATGCCGCCCAGGCTCATGATGTTGAAGCTCTGGCCGCAGACGAGGAGGAACAGCGCGGTGGTGGTGAGCACGGCGGGGATGGCCAGGGCAGCGATGATGGTGATGGTCAGGTTGTCGAGGAAGAGCATGAGCACGACGGCGGCGAGGGCGGCGCCGATGAGCACGGCATCGCGCACGCTGGCCGCGGAGGCGCGGATCAGTTCGCTCTGGTCGTACCAGGTGCTGATGGCCACGTCAGCGGGCAGCCGCTTGCGCACCTCCGCGATCTTCTCGGCCAGGCGATCCGCCATCGCTACCGTATTGCCGGTCGGCTGCTGGAAGGCCTGGATGATCACCGCCGGATGCCCGTCGGCGTTCACCCGTATCCAGTCGGGCACGCTGCCGGTCCGCACCATGGCGACCATGCCCAGGCGCACGACGCCATCGGCACCGGCGCGCAATGCCACGGCCCGCACCTGGTCGAGGTCGGTGAGGGTCGATTGGTTCATGACCAGGAAGAGCTTGCCGCGATCCTCGATCCGACCGACCGCCTCCTGCACGTTGGCCGCGGCCAGACCAGCTGAGACCTCGGCCATGGTCAGGCCATAGGTCTGGAGCTTGCGTGGATCGACCACCACCTCGACTTCCTCCACCGCGCCGCCCTGGATGCTGATGCGGGCGACGCCCTCGGTCGCGCTGAGCACCGGGCGAATAGCGAAATAGGCGAGCTGCCGCAGTTCGGTGAGCGAGCGGCTGTTGGAGGTCAGGCTATAGGCCATGGCCGGGAACGTGGTCGGCTCCTTGCGCCGCACGTTGGTCTGGGTGCCGGCGGGCAGGCGGGCGGTCATATGCGCCAAGGCCGCCTCGATGTGCGAGAAGGCGGCCTCCATGTCCTCGCCCCAGCTGAAGGTGACCACGATCTCGGCCGAACCCCGGCTGGTGGTCGAACGCAAGCCGCGCACCCCGTTGACGGCGCGCAGCTCCTCTTCCACCGGGCCGGTGACCTCGATCGCCATGCGTTCGGCCGGACGATCGCCGGCATCGATGTCGATCGCGACGAGCGGGAACTGGACGTGCGGGAACAGCGCGACGGGCAAGGTGAACGCGCTCACCGCGCCACCCATGACCAGCAGCGCGAGGAGGAACAGCAGCGAGCGCCGATGCGCGAACGCCCAGTCGGCGACGGTCATGGTTTGGCGCCTGCAGGCGCTGGGGCCGGGGCCGAGACCGGGGCCTGAGGCGCTGCCGGGGCGCCGGCTGGTGACGCAGCTGGCATCACCACCACGCCCAGGTGGTCTTCATCGAGGATGCTGGCGCCCTCGGTGACCACCACGGTGCCGGCGGTGATGTCCGGGCCGGACACCGCGGCGTTGGTGTCGTCCTCGGCGAGCACCGTGACCAGGGTGCGCTCGGCCTTCCCCGCGTTGACCACGAAGACCTTGGTCCCGTTGTCGTCGCTGACCAGCGCCGAACGCGGGATGACCAGGACCTCGGGCAGGCTCACCGGAATCTGGGCGGACATGCGCTCATGGTCGAGGACCTGGGCCTCGGCCGGCAACGCGACCACGATATCGACCAGGCGGGTGGCGGGATCGAGGGCGGCGGTGATCCAGCGGACGGTGCCCGAGATGCTGGCCTCGGCTGCTCCGCTTTGCGGCTGCATGGCGATGGCTTGGCCGGGATGGAGGTGCGCGGCAGCGGATGGCTCGATGCCCAGGCGCACCTCGCGGCGGTCCGCCGGCGCGACATCGACGAGGTCGGCCCCGGCCAATACCGCGGTTCCGGGCTTGGCGGTGAGCGCGGCCACCACCCCGTCACTGGGCGCGCGCAAGCGGCGCGGCCCGCCACCCTCGCCGGCAGCCCGCTCGTTGAGCAAGGCGAGATGCTGATCGGCGGCGGCGAAGGCGTGCTGGGCCAGGGCCACATCGCCCTGGGTGGCGAGCGAGAGTTCGCGACGTTGGATGACCAGCGCCAGGTCCTGCTCGGCAGCGGTACGCGCGAGCCTGGCCTCGGTGAGCTGCTGCTGCAGCTCCGGTGCCACTGCCAGCTCGATGAGCACGTCGCCGCGATGCACCGCCTGGCCGACCACACAGCTGACGCCGGAGACCACGCCGTCATAGGGCGCGCTCACGCCCTGGAGCGCCTCGGGCGCAACCCCCAGCTGGCCATAGGCCAGGATGGTGTAGGTGAAGGCGGCCCGGGCCACGGTCGCCACCCGCACCGGTACCGGCGGTGCCACCGGTGGCGAGGCGACTTGCCCGTGCGCAGCGTCGACACCACTCACCGCGGTGCGCGCATGGTGGCCGATCAACCACCCGGCGGTCGCCGACACGCCGGCGATCACCGCCATCACCAGGATCAGCTGTCTCATCGCGCCTCCGCAGTAGGTGACTGGCGAACCTCGCGCGCTTCATTGGCCGGACTGTAGCCGCCCGCCGCCAGGTCGAAGGCGATGGCGGCTTCCGCCACCTGCTGCTCGAGTTGCAGCAGGTCCATGGAGGCCAGCAGAGACAGCAGCTGCGCCGCCTCTGCCTCGGCACGGTTGATCAGGTGGGTTGCGGCGCCGGCGGCCTGGCGCTTCGCCCATGCGGCGCTGGCCGCCTCATGCGCGCGCGCCGGCGCGAGACGCTCGGCCAGCGCGGCGCAATCGACGCCAGCGAGGGCGAGGTCGCTGCGCGCGCCGGCCAGGCGGTCGACATACTCGGCGAAAAGCTTGTCGCGGGTGGCATCAGCGGTGGCGATCGCCCCCTGGTTGCGGTCGAAGATCGGCAGATCGATGACCAGGCCGAAGCCGGTGCTGACGACGTTGGTGTTGTCGCGGCTCTGCTGCAGACCGAGGGAGATGCGGGGGAATTGGGCCAGGATCGCCGCGCGTAGGGTCGCATCGCTGCTCTGATATCCGGCCGCCAAGGCGAGCAGGTCCAAGCGGCGATGATGCAGGTCGATCGACAGCTGGGCTGCGCGCTGCCGGGCATCCGGGAAGCCCGGCACGGCGAACGCCGGGCGGTCGAGCGACACCAGGGTCCCCGGCGCGAGGCCAAGGGCTTGGGAGAGCAGGATGCGCTGGCGCTCGCGGGCTTGGCCCAGCTGCGCCAGGGTGGTGGCCGCTTCATGCTGCGCGGCCTCGGCCAGGATGCGCTCGGACTCGACCTGGTGGCCCAGCGCGGTGGCCTGGGCAATGCGTTGCGCGGCGTCCTGCTGCGCTTTCAGGAGGCGCCCGGCCAATTCCACCTGCGCATCGAGGGCCACCAACCGCGTGGCGGCGAGGCGGGCGGCCAGGGCCACCTGCCATTCCTGCCACGCGACATCGATGGCAACCTGCTCAGCGGCATCCTGGGCTGCGGCGATGCGCTCATCGCGACCGATGAGCGCAGTCACCTCCCAGGTCAGGCCCGCGCCCCAGGCGTTGAACGTACCGCCATCGGCGCCGCCAACGGGATGGTCAAAGTTCAGCGCCAGCTGGGGATTGGGCAGGATGCCGGCCTGGATCACCTGGGCCTGGGCGAGGGCGTGGGCGCGACGGACCCCCTTCAGCCCGGGATTGACCACAACCGCCAGCAGGGCGATCTGGTCAGGTCCCAGGGGCGCGGCGAGGTCGAGCGGGACGGCATGGAGCAGGGGATGGTGGATGTTCGCGGCCTGCATGCGCACGGCCTCGGCTGCGGGGGGTGCGAGCGCAGCGGCGACGGCCTGGTCGTCCAACGGTTGCGACCGATAGGAGGTGCAGCCGGTGGCGATGACCAGGAGCAGCGCCATGCCCATCGACCTGCCGGACGGCAATTGGGGACGCGCCACCCGCGGCAGCATGATCGTGGATGTCGCGGTCGGGCGCATGTGGCTATCGTGATCCACTGTGGGGCCGGCGCAGGCCTGGTCCAGACGGAGCCGCCTGAAGGTCATGGGCCTGTTACCACGCGGCCATGAGGTCGTGGTCGGCGCAACGATGCGGCCATGATCTGGTTGAATGCGCGACTGCCAATGTCAGTGGGTGCACGTTGATGATGACTCCCCGAGCCGCCCAGCGGGAGCACTGGGCCGGGTGGAGAAAGTCTCCCGGCATCGTGAGAAGAGGATGAGAACCGCATGACCCAACTGCGCCCGTAGCGATAGCGGAGGGTGCGCTTGAGGTACTGCGCGTTCGGTTCCCACACGAGCGAATCTATACAATGATAACAATGATAATTATCCGGCTGCCGCCGCATTTTCCTTGAGCACCCGAGGGTGTCGAGCCGCGATCCGTAATAGCGCAAGGGCGGGCCCCTCGGGTTTTCGCCGATCTTGTTCCCAGTTTCGAAGGGTATGAACACTGATGCCAAGGGCCGCGGCAAATCCTTCCTGAGTCAGGCCGATAAAGGCGCGCAATGCGATGATGCCTTTCCCTCCTTCGATATGTCCATTCATGATGCGGGTGCGGACAGTGTGGCGAATCGCCCGCTTGAAATCTGCCTCGCTCAGTTCTCGTTCTGTCATAGGTCATCTTCTAGGTATTTATGGTAGAGACGGATTTCGGATTTGGTCGCCCTGCGTGCGCTGATGGGCCGGATGGTGCCTTCAGTGCGTTCGGTAAATACGACCATTATGATGCCGTGGCTGATCGGGCCAATTGCGATGAGTCGGT
>JAYVMM010000366.1:0-2525 GCA_043758975.1 Planctomycetota bacterium
CTGGACGGCGGCTCGCTCAGCGGCGGTTCCGCGCTCGATGGCGAGTGCCACGGCCTGCATGCCGCCGTGCTCGCCGCCGGCATCCCCTGCGATGTGGTGATGGCGGCGCAGCTGGCCACCGCGGTCACCCGCTACCGCGCCCTCATCCTGCCCGCCTCGCCGCTGATGGACCAGGCTACCGCCGATCGCCTGACGGCCTTCGTCAGCGCCGGCGGCACCCTCATAACGGTGGCGCCATTCGCTATCGCCAACCGTTGGGGCGAGCCCAGCCTGACGGTTCCGGCCTGCGGGCTGAACGAGCTGTTCCCGATCAACCTTGCGGGAGTGCTGCCCGCCCTGGGCGGCATCCCGACGATCGCGTTCGCGGAGCACGGCGCCGGTCGTAGCGCCGCCATTGCCGGCGCAGTCGGGAACGCCTACCTCGGTGGCGGCGCGCCGGGCCTGCCCCAGGTCCTCGCCGGGATCCTCGCCCGCGGCCAGGTGCTCCCGGCACTGCGCCTGACCTGCGCCGGCGCGGTCCCACCCGATGCCGCCCTGCTGGCGTCCACCGGTGCCGGCGGCAATCGCCTGCTGGTGGTCGCCGCCCAGGGCGACCGCGCCGGTGCCACCCGCACCGCCACTTCGGTGGCGGTCGAGATCCCGGGGGCCATGCCGCACGCGGTCTTCGTCTGCCCGCCGACGGCCATTAGCGATGGCGTGGTCAGGAGCGGTCCGCGGTCGCTGCCGGCGACCCCGGTTGCGGGCGGCTGCCGCCTCGAGCTCGGCACCGTCACGAGCGCGCTCCCGGTGCTGCTCTGCGGTACGTCGACACCGCTGCTCGGCCTGGAGATGCCGGCCCGGGTCAAGGTCGGCAGCCCGGTGAGCGTGGTGGTGACCTGCTACAATCCATCAGCGGCGGCGATGGCAGTCAGCGTGGAGCTGCGCGCCACCGGCGCGACTGCGGCGGCGACGGCGGTGCGCATCCCGGCCTATGGCCAGGCGGCGGTACCGCTGACCTTCACCCCGACGGCGGCGACGCCGCGCCTGTGCGTCACCGCCGTGCTGCGCAGCGGCGCCAGTGAGACCGTGGCAGTCCCGGTCGATCTCGCCGTCGAGTGAGCGCGCAGAGCTGAGCTCAGAGCTGGCTGCCGTCAGCGGCAGCAGGCGCCCGGGCGCGCAGGCGGTCGGCGAGCAGCGCGCCCACCAGCAGCTGGAGTGGGTGGTAGATCACCACCGGTAGCAGCGCCGGACCGGGCGAGCGGCGCTGGTGCAGCAAAGCGCTCAGCGGCGCGCCGATGGCCAGAGTTGTGCGGCAGCGGCAGAACAGCGTCAGCGCGGCGATGCGCTCATTAGCGGCTGCAGGCGAAGACCCTGGCGGCGCTCAGGCGCCAGCACCGGGCCAGCGCGGCGAGGCCTCGGGCGGAACATCATTCGCAGACGCAACCCAGGGTCACCCGGACCAGCGAGATCGAGGCGGTCTGAGCCGACCAGAACTCGATCAGCACTTCGTCGCCGGGCTTGGCGTCGACGAGATGGTCGGCGATGCAGTGCGGGGTCATCACCCGGCGGTGGTCGATGCTGAGGATGACATCACCCGGGCGGATGCCGGCATCGTGGCAGGGCCCGTCATGGGCGACGCGCAGCACGAGGTGGCCCTGGCCGCCCTTGACGCCGTGGGTTTCGAGGTCGATCGGCTTGCTCCACAGCCCGAGCCAGGGCTTCATGGTCTCGACCGCTTCGGCCGACGGCCCGCGCGCGGTGGTGGTCTCGATCTCACGCAGCTGGGTGAGCGGCATGTAGGAGGTCCAGTGCACCTGCTGGGCCGTGGGCGAGACCAGGGCGCCGCCGTCATCCTGGTAGGCGATGGCGGCATCGCCGGCGCCGGGCCCGCCCCCGGCGAGGGGGGCGCCCAGCGGGGGCGCCGGCTTGGCGAAGAGCAGGAAGCCGACCAGGACGCCGAGGCCGGCGGCGCAGGCGGCGCCCAGCCAGGTCGGCAGCGGGATGACCACCGCGCGCGCCCGGCGGGCAGGCGCGCCGGCGCTCTCGCCATCGAGCTCCAGGCGGGTGTGGATGCCCGAGCCGAACGAGCGCCCAGGCGCCCACTGGGGGTCGGGCGGCGCGCCGGCGCCGAGGCGGCTGCGCAGGCAGCGCCAGAACGCGCATTCGCTCGCCAGGGCGGGGTCCTTGGATGCCATCTCGCTGAAGGCGGCCTGCTCGGCGGCGCTCAGTTCGCCTGCCGACTCCTCGGCCGCGGCCTGGCGCAGATCGATGGGCTTGGGTTCGTCGCGGGTCATCCTACGCCTCCTTGCCGAAGCGGGCGATCCAGGCCTGGCGGAACAGCAGGCGGGCCTGGTGCAGCCGCCAGCGCGTGGTGCTGTAGTCGACGCCGATGGTACGTGCGATGTCCTCGGCGGCGATGCCCTCCATCTCGCGCATGATGATGATCGAACGGTACTTCTCCGGCAGCTCGGCGAGAACAGTGGCGACCCGCTCGCGCAACTCCTGCTCCTCCAGCGCAGCCGGGGAGGCCGGGGCCGGGAGCTGGG
>JAYVMM010000367.1:0-2093 GCA_043758975.1 Planctomycetota bacterium
CCGAGGCATGGGGATTGCCGACGTCATTGATGGCGATCGTGCCCGTCACCGTACCGCGACCAGCAGCGGGAATGAACTGATCATGCTTGAACCAGGCATAGGGCCATGCTGCCTCTTCGACCGCGGCCTGGTCGGTGGCATCCTCGAACAGCCGCTTGGCCACCGCTTTGGCATCGCGATCGGCGGTGGGCACGTGGTTCAGATAGATGAACCAGGGGCCGCAGAGCTTGGTCCACACTTCGCCTTTGTCCATGTAGCCATCGGACCCCATGCCGACTTCTCCGGTGAGGATCGAATTGTTCAATTCGCTGTAGGGATAGACCGAGACGTCGCGCTTGAGCGGTCCACCATCGCTGAATTCCATATTGGTCATGATCCAGCGACCGATATTGAGTCCGCCCGCGCCAACGCTGCTCCAGCCCCAGGCGCGCAGATTCGCATGGTCTTGTCCATAGATGAATTTGTCGCCGTAGTTGCCCTGCTGGGTGCCGTCCAGGCAGACGCCGATCTCGTGGGGAGAGTCGGGAACGCCGATGCCTTTGCTCGTCGGTTCACCGATGAAGAAATCGCGCTTGGCGTCGGCACTCACCCAATTGAATATCTTCGGCACCCGCGTGACCACGCCCCATGCCCCCACTTCGAAGGCCAGGTCCTGCTTGCGGTGGGTCATGGTCGCAGTCGAGTAGAATCCGGGTGAACCGCGCAGCAGGGAGAAGTGGACCTCCATGGTGCCATTGCTCTCGCTGACGCTCATCAGTTTCACATCGGCATAATCACCGCCGGTGGTGGCCGGATCGGTGGCCAGGGCATAGGTGAAGGTGCCGCTGCCGAGCATGAAGCCGCCATAATAGTATTGGCCATTCCCCGACAGCGTCTCACTGGTGAGGGTCTTGCCGTCCTGTCGATAGGTATAGGCGATCGAGTTGAGGCGCGCGGTCTTGGTGACGATGACGATGGTAGCGATGCCATTGCTCACGGTCACGGTATCATCGCCATTCTCATGGACCGTCACCGCGGCACCACCGTCCCGGACGCCTCCCGGCCGGCGCTGACCGTCGGCGGTCGCGGGCTCCGCCGCGATGAGCAGCGCCCCGAGCAACCCCAGGCACCGCACCACCCTGAGCACGCAGGTGAACGCCATGGCTACCTCCCGGCTCACACAGGATACACCGCCCGCAGGCACCTGCTGATCGGAGTTATGTTACCGCCATTCGGACTTTTGTCACGCGTTCCGAGAGGACGCCATGGGGTCCATCGCGGCCCGCGGTCAGGGCCTGCGGGAATGCTCGCGCCGGTAGGAAGCTGGGGTAGTACCGCTCAATTTCTTGAACCAGCGACCGAAATAGGAGGCGTCGCGCAGGCCGCATTGCCGGGCGATGCCGCTGAGACTTTCGTCGCCATGCTGGAGCAGACTGCGCGCCTCCTGCAGCCTGACCTTGGCGACGTAGTCGACCAGGGTGCAGCCCGCTTCCCGGTGGAAGAGCCGACTGAGCGATCCACGGTGCAGGCCCAGCTGGCTGGCCAGGCCCCTGGTCGACAGCTCCGGATCGGCAAAGCGCTCGGCGATGATGCCACGCACCTGATTGATGGTGGAGGCCGGCGCCTGGGCCCCGATGGCATCGGCAATGCGGTACCATTCGGCGATCGCCAGCACGCTGGCCTTGCGCTGCCCGCTGATGGTCGTATCGGCCAGGCTCCCAGCCATGGCTTGCACCTGGCGCTGCGTGGGCGGCGCCACGGCATAGACGCCCGGACGCAAGCCCAGCTCCATCACGAAGGATTCGGCGAAGGGGCCATCGATCGAGAACCAGCTGAAGCGATTCCTCGCCGCCAAGGCCCAGAAGCGATGGGGGATGGTCGGCAGGTAGATGGCGACCTGGCCCGGTCCGAAGACCAGGCGCTGGTCATCGACCTCCATGGCCGCGGAACCCTGCAGCACCCACTTGGCGAGCACCAGGCGGGGCGACCAGCTGGGTCCGAAACGCCCAGCGGAGACCTGGACGCGTTGGACGGAACGCAGTCCGATCATCACGCCGCTGGGATAGCTATCCCGCTGCCGTTCGGCGACCAGCCCCGCGAGGCGCTCGGCGAGG
>JAYVMM010000368.1:0-2364 GCA_043758975.1 Planctomycetota bacterium
TGCGCACCGCCGGTCGCCAGGGCAAGGAGGAGGACGTGCCGTTCCATGTGCGCTGAGACACTCAGGTATTACAGCATGATTGTCTGCAGTTATTCCAAGATTAGTTAACGCTGACAACTTTCGTCACTTAGTGGTTATTTTTTCGTCACTCTGCGGGGACTAGCGGCTGACACCGACTACCACCCGACTGTTTAAGCTGGTGGTGGCCGGGCAGGGGGGCGCGGCGGCCCACGCTGGATCCATGGTGGACATCGGCGGCGCCAGCGCCGCGGTCCCGGGTAGGGGGGCGCCGGCGCTGGAGCCTGGACGAATGCGAACGAGCGCCAGGCCTGGCGAGCGACTGCCAGCGCGGCCATTCCCGCGATGTCCGCCATTCCCGAGCGTCCCGGCACCTGGGATGCCCCTCTGCCGATATCATCCTAAACGCCGCGATAGCCGCATCGGATCCCGCAAGGTACCTGTATCGATTCGCCTTATGCTAAACTCATCGGGAACCAGTGGGGTGATCCCTGCGGTGATCGCGGAGCGATAGAAAGGTATCGAATATCAAGGGGTTACACAGCGGATGTCCTGTCTCTAATGCGACGTTTAGGATCACTGGCGCCGCCTGTCTGGCGGTGAGCCGTCAACTAGGTATAAGTGCCGCCGCCCGCATGGCGATGAGAACCGCACCGATGCACTCCTCTGGTCGGATACGTTCGGTATCCAAGCGCAGCTCAGGAGTTGGCGGTTCTTCATAGGGGCCGTCGATCCCGGTGACCTGCCGGAGCTGCCCGCTGCGCGCCCTGACATAGAGACCTTTTAGATCCCGCCGCTCGCAGATTGCCAGGCAGGTGGAGAGATGGACCTCGATGAATCTCCCGTGGGCAACCTTCTCGCGGGCCGCGCTGCCGGTCGGCGACGAACGGCGATATCAACGCCACTATGGCGATGAGTCCGGCATCGGCGAACAAGGACGCGACCGCACCGGCACGACGAATGTTCTCCTGGCGATCACTGGCCGAGAAACCGAGATCGCTGCTCAGGCCGGTGCGCAGCGCATCGCCATCGAGGATGTGGCATGCCTGCTGCGCCCTGACCAGTCGTTGCGCCAGCAGGTTGGCCAAGGTGATCTTGCCGGAACCGCTCAGGCCAGTGAACCAGACCACGCTGCCATAGTGCCCGAGTGCCGTGGCGCGATCGCGCGGGCCAGAGTGTGGCTCTATGTCCTCGTTCGGCGGATTGGGTTGCCGGCGCCCGACCGACAGCGGGCGGAGGGTCACAAGGCCCGCTCCACGGCGGATTCGCTCGACCACGTGCCACCGAAGTCCTCGCAGTAGGCGAAGCGTGATCGGCGGGGGTAGAGCAATCCGGGATCGACGGTGATCCGCTCGGGGCGGGGTACGAATGGGGCGTTCGGGGCCACCCGCCGCGGGGGCGCCACATATGGTGCGCGGGTGGCCACCTCGTCCAAGGATATGGTGATCACCGCGCCGTGGGGTTCGACCAGCTCAAGGCGTGCACGGTGGGGGCCCATGGGGAGGACGGTGCCGGTGAGCACCCGACCGTCCGTCATGGTGATCACCTCGGCGTCCTGGGCGGCGAGGAGAGCGACGGTGGCGAGAAGGATGAGCACATGGCGCATGGCTCGAGATCCCACTAGCGCGAGTTTCCCCGGGCACCCCCCCATCCGGTGCCCAAGTCTATTTTCCTCATGGGCTTGGCGTGAGCGCCTGCGTATACACAAAAGGTGCCTTATCAGGCACCAGGGTCTTGAACAGCGCCATGGCATCAGCGTCCGCCTGTTCGAGCATCCACTGACATCGCGGCCGTCCGGCACGCGTTCCCGAAGTCTTAAGGACCATGGCCAAGCGAATGGCATCCAACTCATCCATGATGCGCGAGAGCGAGGTCTTTCGGCCCAGCGTCCGCGCCTGCTTCTCGATCACCCGCCCCAGCAGGAGCGCGAGCAGGCAAATGAAGGCATGCACATGGATCTTCTGATCGGTCCAGTGGAATTGCGGTCGCATCGCGAAATGCTCATCGTCCTTGATCTGCCGGAAGGTGCTCTCGACCTGGCTCTGCCCGCGATAGGCGGCGATGATGTCCTGGGTTGACCAGGCGGTCCGATTGGTCACCAGGATGCGTTTGCCGAAATACTCGTCGCACAGCTTACGGTAGGCGTCCTGATCGATGGTCCACTGCAGGCGATCAGTCCCGGTCTTCTCTCCATCATAGGTGATGGTCAGGACCTGCTTGAGGAATTGCGCCGAGCGGATGCGCTCGATGCGTCGCTCGGCGGTGCGCGGGGAGCGCGCACCCGATTGCCGTTTCGCCAGGCGCGCTCGCCACGCCTCGAGTGCCGTGGTGGCACGCGCCAGCGCC
>JAYVMM010000369.1:0-13968 GCA_043758975.1 Planctomycetota bacterium
TGATGTGGAGTGGTGCTCAAGACGGCTTGCAAGCGTTTGCGGTTCCCGTTGAGTCCGCTGCCGATTTCAGTAACCGTTTCCACCACGGGAAGCTGGTGCTTCCCAGCAAAGGATATGATGCGAGCTATCTGCTGGTCGAGATCCTTCTTCTGTTCAGAGGATGAGACCCGAGTGCCGGGCGCGGGATCCTCAGCGGTGCTCCGCTTCTCGTCGGGGAGGTGGGCGCAGCGCTCGAAGCGGTTCTGCGGGTTGCAGGCGGCGCCGCGTCCGGCAATGCCGTGCGGGCGCGCCGGCGAGGCGGCGGTGGTGGCCGGCAGGATGGGGAGCGGGCCGGGCATGGGGCCCTCCGCCGGGAGCATCGTCCGCGACTGACAGGAGTCAATAAAAACCTATACGGAGGCCACTCTCCCAGGAGTCGACCCACCAGGCGCCGGCGTGGTCAGTCCTCGACCGCGGGCGCCGCAGGCGCGTAGCGCATGGCGAGGGAGTGCCCGAGCCAGGTTCCGGCCAGGCACAGCACCACCGAGCCGACGATGACCAGCGCCGCGAAGCCCCAGCGCTGCTCGGACAGCAGGCGGAAAGCCTGCCCGCTGAAGGCGGAGAAGGTGGTGAAGCCGCCGAGGATGCCGACGATGAGGAACTGCTGCAGCATCTTGTCGCTGGTCAGCGCGGCGATGGCGCCGATCAGGGTCGAGCCGATGAGATTGACCGCCATGGTGGCGAGGGTGGCGCGATCGAACTGTCCCGCGCCCAGGACCTGGACCATGGCGAAGCGCGCCACGCTGCCGATGGCGCCGCCGGCGGCGACCAGCAGGTAGGATTGCAGGGTCACGGGCAGGGCCATGCGCGCATTCAGGCGTGCTCCGGCGGCGGCGCAAGGGGCGACGCTCCCCGCGCCGCGCCGCGCCGACCTCAGCGCCGGCGCGCGCGCCCGACGCGGCTGGTCAGGCGCGGGCGGGCCAGGCGTTCGAGCACGCCCACCACCAGCTGCCAGGGCGGCAGGGCGATGAGCGCGGTGTCGAAGGGGTCGAGGCCGCGCACGCCATGTTGGTCGAGGTGGCACTGGTAGCGCTGGCGCAGCTCGCCTAAGGCGGTGGGGCGGCGGCCGGCCAGGCGGCAGACCCAGGCGGCGGCGGCCAGCGCGCCGCGCACCAGCGCGGTGTCGAGAGTCCAGCCGCTGCGGCGCAGATCGAGCGCCACCTCGGCCAGGCGCGGACGCTCGGGCTCGTGGGCGTCGACGGTGAGGAAATGGCGCGGTCCGAACAGGCAGTCGGGGCGGTCGGCGAGCCAGCGCTGCGGCGGCGCCAGCGCGGCGCCCCCGGCGCGCTGGCGCCGCATCCCTGGCAGCAGGCGCGCGACCCGGCGGCGGGCATCGCTCGGGCGGTAGTGCTCGAGCAGCAGGATGTGGTCGCTGCAGGAGAGCGTCTGCGCGCTTGAGCCCGCCACCAGCACCGTGCTCACCCCCAGGCGCGTGAGCGCGGGCAGCGCCTCGAGCAGGGTGGTGGTGCCGTCGAGCGCGCGCCCGAGCAGGCGGCGCATGGTGGGATCGATGGTGAGGAAGTTGCTCGCCGCGCTGTCCTCGTCGACCGCAAGCAGGCGGCAGCCGGCGGCCACCGCCTGCAGCACGCTGGCGGCCATGCTGGTGGCGCCCGAGGCGTGCTCGCTGGAGAACGCCGCGCTCGCGCCGCCCGGCAGGGTGGCGAAGAAGGCGCTGAGGTCCTGGTCCTTGATCCGCCGCCCGTCCTCGGCCTGGACCAGGACCACGCTGTCGTCGGCGACCACCAGCTCGCGCCCGTCGCCGGGCGGATGGTCGTAGCGCCCGGCGACGATCGCCTGCAGCAGGGTGCTCTTGCCGTGGTAGGGCGCGCCGGCGATGGCGGTGACGCCCTGGCGGATGCCCAGGCCGTGGTAGCGCCCGTCCTCGCCGAGATCGATGGTGGTGCGCAGCTCGGGCGGGGTGCGCAGCGGGCGGCAGCCGCGTGCGGGGCGGTCGTCGCGGTCGCGCGCCAGGCGCGCGCCGTCGCCGATGAAGGCGACCAGGCCGTGCGCGTGCAGGGCGGCGCGCAGGCGGCGCTGGCGCGCCACGCACAGGCGGTGCGCGGCGAGGCCGGGGCGCGGGCGCACCGCCACCAGGCCGGCGGCGAAGCGCTCGAGCCGGCGCACCAGGCCGCTGAGCGCCTTCCCGTCGCAGCACATCCCGGCCATCGGCAGGCGCACCAGCAGGCGCAGCACGAGCGCGCGCGGGGCCTCCGGCAGACGGGCGAAGACGCAGGCGTTGACTGCCTGGACCGCGGCGCCCGGGCGGTGGGTGGTGGCGGTGACCTCAAGGCGCGGGAGCAGGGTGGCCCAGGCCTGGCGCAGCACCCAGTCGCAGGAGGCGTCGTCGTCCTCGGCGCGGTCGCCCAGGGCGTGCCCGGGGACCGCCAGGGTGAAGGCCGCGACGCGGTCGTCCTGGTCGCGGCTGACCCCGGCCTCGAGGTCGTCGATCGCGAGCCGGGCATGGCGCAGCCGCCAGCAGGAATAGACCTCGCGCCAGGCGCCCTGGCCCCAGCCGTCGATGCGCGCCAGGGTGGCGAGCAGCTCGCCGCGCGGGCGGGGCGGCTCGCCGCAGGGCGGCAGGGGGATGGGGTAGGGCGCTGCCGGGCGGGGCATGGGCGCACGCTAGCGCCCGCGCCCGGCCCCGCCACCGCGCCCGGTCAGGGGACTGCCCAGGGCTGACGACACCGTGGCGCTTGCGGAGCGCAGCAGTGGCGAGTACCTTTCCCCCTGTGCGACCATGAACGTCGATTACTACCTGCTCTCTGCCTCCCGCCGCGCCCATCGCCTGCGTCCCGGACGCGCCTATTCCTTCGGGCGCGAAGAAGGGGTCGACATCCTGCTCCAGGATGCCCTTGCCTCGCGCCGCCATGCCGAGATGCGCTGGAACGATGAGGGTTTCTGGCAGGTGGTCGACCTCAAGAGCCGCAACGGCGTGCTAGTCAACGGCAAGCGCATCACCGCCGAGGTGCGCATGGGCGATGGCGACCAGCTGCAGATCGGCGGCCAAGTCTACCGACTCTACCTGCTGCCGCCGGGCAGCGACCCCGGCTCGCTCGGCTCGCAGGCGCCGCAGATTTCCAACCTCGAGACCATGGGCCCGGGCTTCTCGCTCAACGACCTGCAGCAGGCCGGCGCCACCTTCACCGGGGTGGTCACCGCGGGCGGGGTGATGGAGCTCCTGCAGTTCTTCCAGGTCACCGCCAAGAGCGGGCGCCTCGACCTCATCGGCGGCCAGCTGCCGGGCTCGGTGTTCATGAAGCAGGGCACGCCCCTGCACGCCACCTCGGGCAGCCACCAGGGCATCGATGCCCTGGTCGAGCTCGCGGTGGCCCCGCCGCCGCGCTTCTCCTTCCATGCCGACGTTGCCGAGCCCGAGAGCCGCACCCTCCAGGGCTCGGCCCAAGGCATCCTGATGGAGGTGGCGCGGATGCTCGACGAGAAGAGCAAGTGATGCGCACCTAGCTGCGCGCCATCGCCCATCGCCCATCGACCTGCGCCCCCGCCCCGCGTTTCGCCTGACCGTCCCCCGCCGCCCCGCCTGGCATCGCCCATGATCTCGCCCCCTCTGGTCGCTGACCTGACCGCCGCCTCCGCCACCGCGGTCGCCGCCACCCCCTCCAGCGCTCCACCCGAGCTCATCGGGGTCGGCTCGCCCCTGGTCGACCTGGTGGTCCCGGTCGAGGACGATTTCCTCGCCCGCCACGTCAGCGGCGCCAAGGGCGGCATGGAGATGGTCGAGGCCGCGGCCATCACCGCGCTGGTGGGCAAGCTCACCAGCGCGCCCCAGCAGTCGCCCGGCGGCTCGGCGGCCAACACCACCGTCGGCTGCGCCCACCTCGGCGTGCGCGCCGCCTTCATCGGCGCCTGCGGCGCGGACGCCTATGGCGAGTTCTACCGCAGCGCGCTGCGCGCGCAGAACTGTGAGCCGCGTCTGGTCGAGCAGCCGGCGCTGCCCACCGGCCAGGTGCTGAGCATGGTCACACCCGACACCGAGCGCACCATGCGCACCTGCCTGGGGGCAGCCGCGACGCTCGCACCTGAGCATGTCAGCCCTGCGCAGTTCGCCGGCGCGCGCGTGGTGGTGCTCGAGGGCTATACCCTCTTCAACCATGCCCTCGCGCGCGCGGTGGTCGAGTCCGCCAAGCAGGCGGGGGCGCGCATCGCCCTCGATCTCGCCTCCTTCGAGGTGGTCAATGCCAACCGCGCGATGATCAGCGACCTGCTCGACGGCGGCATTGACATCCTCTTCGCCAACCGCGACGAGGCCACGGCGTGGAATGCCGCCGGCCCCGAGGCCGCGCTCGAGGAGCTCGCGCGCCTGGTCGAGGTGGTGGCGGTCAAGCTGGGCAAGGACGGCGCGCTGATCGCGAGCGGGACGGCGCGCGTGCGGGTGGCGGCCGAGAGCGTGCAGGCGGTCGACACCACCGGGGCCGGCGATTCCTGGGCGGCGGGCTTCCTCGCCGGCTACCTGCGCGGCCTGCCATTGGCGCAATGCGGGCGACTGGGCTCGCTCAGCGGCGCCGCGGTGGTCCAGGTGATGGGCGCCCAGCTGCCGCGCCAGAGCTGGCTGGGGGTCAAGGGCTTCCTCGACGCCTGGTCATGATTCGTCGCGCACTGGTGCATCGTCGCAGCGGAGGATTTTCGGGATGAGCAAACATCACCAGTCGGGCAAGCGCTGGCAGGAGTTCGTGCGCAAAGGCCGTCCGGGTGCCGGCGCGCCTGAGAACGACAGCACAGCGGGACGCGGGCAGGACGCCGGGCAGGACGCCGGGCCTGCGCCGGGCGGACGTCCGCAGCAGCCACTGCGCCGGGCCGGCCAGGCGCCCCGAGCGGGGCCCGCCGCGCCCCGCCCGGCATCCTCCAAGGCCCGTCCGGCATCTTCCAAAGACCTCCCGGTGCCACCCGCACACGTGCCTGCCGGCCCGCGTGCGCCCCAGCTCGACGGCACCGGGCAGCCCTACATCACCCTCGCCCAGCTGCTCAAGAAGCTCAGCCTGGTCGGTTCGGGCGGCGAGGCCAAGGCGCGGGCACGCTCGGGCGGCATCATTGTCAACGGCGCCGAGGAGATCCGCCCGGGACGCAAGCTGCACCAGGGCGACCGCGTGACCATCGACGGCCACGATCACAAGGTCAACCTCGCAGCCGGCTGACCTGTCGGCTGACCTGCCGGGTGCCGTCAGCCTAGACCGGCCCGGTGAAGATGGTCGCGGACCAGCGCTTCTTAAAGCCGACGCTCTCGTAGAGGTGGATGGCGGGCGCGTTGTCGGCGAGCACCTCGAGCGCGATCGCGCGCGTGCGGTGCTTGGCCTCCTCGTCGAGCACCCCTTCGAGCAGGCGCTTGCTGAGGTGCTTGCCGCGCATCTCCGGGCGCATCGCCACCAGCTTCAGCCAGCCCCGCCCGCCGGCATCCTGCACGGCGGCGGCGGCGGCGACCACACCGTCGTCCTCGAGCAGGTAGTGGCGGTAGCCCTCGAGCTCGCGCTTCTGCAGGCTGGGGATGCAATGGTCGCTGTTGGGGAAGCCCTGGATGAAAATGGTCGCCAGCGCGCCGTGGTCGCGCACCCCGGCGCGGCGCACGCGTGAGGTGCCCGGGGTCATCTCGCCACCGATCAGGCGCTCGTAGAAGTAGTTGTCCTTCCAGGTGGTGAAGCCGTGGGCCAGGAGCAGCGAGCGCGCGCGGCGGTTGCGGGTGTCGGCGAGCGCGCGCATGCTGCCGTAAGGGCTGAGATGGAGGGCCTCGCGCGCCGCGTCGATCAGGCGCGCGCCCACCGCCTCGCCGGCGAGCTTGCCCGCCGCCGGGCCCCACAGGGTGATCTGCTCCTCGCTGTAGGGGCACAGCGCGAGCGCGCCCACCGCCGTGCCGTGGTCGAGCGCGACCAGCACCCCGGCGGCCTGACTGAGCGCCTCCAGCGAGGCCGGCAGGCCCATGAAGGCAGGCAGCCCGCAGACGAGATGGTCGGCCCCGGGCGGGGCGGCGGCGAACAGCGCGAGCGCCGCCTGGCTGAGGTCGGGGCGCTGGTCGAGGTCGACGAGGGTGAGTGCAGCGGAGGTCACGGCGAGCGCACTATCCCGAAAAAACGCCGGTGCGCAAATGCGCCACCAAGGTCGCCGTCCCGCTGCGTGTTCCAGCGCAGCAGGCGGTTGGGTGGGCGCCCACTGCGCCCTCTGCTCCCGTTACGGCGGGAGCGCCGGCTGCGCCGGCGCTCAGACGTAGACGGTGTAGTCGATCTCCTGGAAAATGGTGTCGCGCCATTCGATGTCGTGCAGGGTGGAGGCTGAGACGCTGGAGCTGGCGACCTGCTCGTAGAGCCCGGTGAAGCGGTTGATGTGGTCGCGCGTGCGCCTGACCGCATAGGGCACGGTGGTGCCGGTGGTCATGATGAAGGCCCAGTCGGAGGATTGTGCGAGGAGCAGTTCGCGCGCCATTTGGTTGAGCGCGCGGCGCAGCTCGCCACTGGCGTGGGGATGGCGGCGGGCCATCGCCACCATGCGCTCCTCGGCGGCGTGCAGGTGGGGGTAGATCCAGTCGTTGCGGGTGTTGAGCCAGACCCCGTTGTAGCCACCGTCGCCCCAGCTCGAGGCCGAGGGGGTGACCACCTGGTGCACCGGGTACTCGGCGAGGTACTCGCTGCCGCCGACCGGCATCAGGGCGTTGCCGCCGGCGGCGGCGGCGCGGAAGATGCTCTCGATGAACTGGGGGCCCTCGAACCACCAGTGGCCGAAGAGCTCGGCGTCGTAGGGTGAGACCACCAGCGGCGGGCGCCCGATCAGTTCGCCGACGTGGCGGCACTGGCTGATGCGGCAGCGCACGAAGTCGGCGCCATGCTCCATCGCGCGCAGGAAGGCCGGCGCCGGCTGGTAGGGCGCCTTGTGGTGGAGCTCGACCTTGCCGGTGATGGCGTGGTACTTGAGCCCGAGGTTGCGCCTGACCCCGTCGGGATGGAGGAAGGCGCGCACGTAGTTGTAGTCGCCGTCGTAGCCGAGGTCGCGGTAGAATTCGCGGTAGAGCGGATCACCGGGATATCCGGTCTGGGCCGACCATACCGAGCGCGAGGATTCGGGGTCGCGTCCGAAGGCGGCGATGCCGGCGGGGGTGTAGACCGGGGCGTAGACGCCGAAGCGCGGGCGCGGGTCGCCGTAGTAGATGCCGTGGGTGTCGACGAAGAAGAAGCGGATGCCGGCATCCTTGAGCAGCAGCTCGATGCCCGGGGTGAAGCCGCATTCAGGCAGCCATATGCCGCGCGGGGCGCAGCCGAAATGCTTGCGGTAGTTGTCGCAGGCGATGCGGATCTGCGCGCGTTGGGCCTCGCTGGTGAGCATCAGCGGCAGGAAGCCGTGGGTGGCGCCGCAGGTGATCGGCTCGAGCACCCCGGCGTCGCGCAGCTCGCGCACCCAGCGCACCAGATTGCCCTCGAAGCGCGCGAACACGCTCAGGCAATAGCGGAGATGGTCGCGGTACATCAGCGCCGCGGCGGCAAAGGGCGAGGGCGCCTTGGCGTGCACCTCCTGCTCGGCGAGGGCGAGCAGCGCGCCGACGTGGGTGCGGTAGCGCGATGCGAGCAGCGGGTCGCTGAGCATCTCGCACAGCGGCGGCGACCAGGTCATGGTCAGGCGGGTGCGCACGCCGTCGCGCACAAGATGCTCGAGGCGGGTCAGCAGCGGGATGTAGGTCTCGGTGATGGCCTCGAACAGCCAGCGCTCCTCGAGGAAATGCGCATCCTCGGGGTGGCGCACGAAGGGCAGGTGCGCGTGCAGCACGAGCATGAGGAAGCCATCGGGCATGGTCGCCAATGGTAGCTGCCGGCGCAGCTGCGCCAGACAGGGACCGCCGGAGCTGGCGCTGGCCTCAGCGCGGGGTGGCGAGCTCGCGGCTGCTCAGGCTGTGGCTGGATAGCCCGCCGCCGGCGAGGCCGGCGACGCGCTCCCAGTTCCAGGCCGCCAGGCGCTGGTCGGCGAGCCGGGTGGAGCTCGAGGCCGGCCGCGGATGGCCGGGCAGGCCGGCGAGTTCGAGCAGCTCATGGAAGCTCTCGTCCACGCCCATCCATTGTTCGTCGACGCGCGACGACACGCTCGGCGCCGGGGTGGTGACCTTGTTCGAGCGCGCCAGTGCGTGCAGCCTGCCGTTCGCGTCGCGCAGGGCGAGCTCGGCCTGGTAGTCGCCCGCCGGCGCCACCGACAGGTAGTAGTTGCCGCCGCGCAGGTCGACCTCGCGGTACTCGTGTCCGGAGGAGGTGTGCACGATGAGCACCGGCACGGCCTGGGCGCCGATGCCGGACTGGACCCTATCGAGGGTGGCGTTGGCGATCTCCCAGTAGGCGAAGATGTGCTGGGGATCCTGCACCATCAGCACCAGGCGGTCGTGGCCGTACTGCGGCGGCACTGGCAGCCCGGGGTTGCTTGCCGGCGCCGCCGCGGGAGCCGGGCGCGCCGCCGGGGCGGGCGCGGGCGCGGGGCGCAGCATGCTGCTGCTCACCCCGCTCAGCTCGGGCTTGCTCGAGGTGAAGGTGGCCTGCTTGCGCCGGCGGCTAGCCGTACCGGGGGCGGCCTTGGCCGAGGCACGCGCAGCGCTTGCCGCCGGCGTGGCGGGCGCCGCGAGGACGGCGACCAGCTCGACCTTGGTCAACTTGCTCGCGCGCGCGACGCCCTTGGCTGCCGCCAGCGTCCGCAGTTCCTTGACCGACATGCCCTCAAGTTCGGCGGCTTTCATGTCATTTCCTTTCGGTGAAGAGGCGGATGTGGTCAGTGAGCAGGCGATGGCGCTTGGCGTTGATGTCGATGCGTTCGAGTAGCCAGAGGATCTGGTCGAGGTTGTGTCCTGCGGCCACCGCCCAGGAGATGACGTCGAGGTTCTCACCGCCTTCCCCGAGGATGCCGGCAACCTGTTCCAGTATCCCGCGGGCGACATGATAGTCCACGGTTGCCCGGGTCAGCAACCCGAAATCGCCTTCCTCAAACGCGCCCCAGCAGCGCCAGCCGTAGAGGTGCTCCATCATGCGCGCCCGGGTCCAGCCCTTCCAGTAGCGGTCGATCCACTCCTTGAACACCGGTTCGCCGACGTCCTGCCCGCGCTTCTCGCTCTCGATCCACTTGTGCCGGTCCATGGCGAAGAGCGCGTGCGCGGTCAGCGAATGCACCAGCACTCCGTCCGGCCCGAGGCGGTCGGTCGGCAGGGTCCCTTCAGGCAGTTCAGTCGCCTTGCGCGTCATAGGCATAAAGGCTTAGCGCCGGGGTGGCTGGATGTTCTGTTCCTTGGCGATGACCACGATGCCGGATTCGGTGACGGTGAAGCGGCGGGCGTCGTCATCGAGGTTGTAGCCGATGACGTCGTTGGGAGGGATGCGGGCGCCCTTGTCGACGATGCAGCGGCGCAGGCGCGCGCCGCGCCCGACCTCGACCCCGTCGTTGAGCACGCAGGAGTGCACTTCGCTGTAGCTGTTGATGCGGCAGCGGCGTCCGATCACCGAGTCGGTCACGTTGGCGCCCGAGATGATGGTGCCTTCGCAGACGATGGATTGGATGGCCTGCCCGACGCGGCCCTCGGCGTTGTGCACGAACTTGGCCGGGGGATAGGTGTTGGGCGCGCTGCGGATCGGCCACTCCTGATTGTAGAGGTCGAGCTGCGGCATCACCGCGCGCAGGTCCATCGAGGCCTCGTAATACGACTCCAGGGTCCCCACATCGCGCCAGTAGGAATCATTGAACTCGTTGTTGGAGCCGGGGATGCGGTTGCGGCGGAAATCGTAGGCGTAGAGGCTGTTGCCGCTCGCCAGGAGGGTGGGGAGGATGTTCTTGCCGAAATCGTGGCTGGAGTCGGCGTTCGCGGCGTCGCGGTGCAGGGAGTCGAGCAGCACGCCGCTGGAGAAGATGTAATTGCCCATCGAGGCGAGCGCCATGTCGGGCTGGCCGGGGATGGGGGTCGGATTGGCCGGCTTCTCCTGGAAGCCGGTGATGCGCCACTGCTCATCGATCTGGATGACGCCGAACTGGGTGGCCTCGGCGAGCGGCACCGGGATGGCGGCGATGGAGACGTCGCCGCGGTTTTGGAGGTGGAAGGCGACCATGTCCTGGACGTTCATCTTGTAGATGTGGTCGCCACCGAAGATGGCCACCAGTTCGGGCTTATGATCGCGCATCAAGTTGAAGTTCTGGTACACCGCGTCGGCGGTGCCCTGGTACCAGTGCTCGCCGGTGCGCTGCTGCGCCGGCACCGGGGTGATGAAGTGGTCGGCGAGCACCGAGCCGAAGTTCCAGGTCTGCTGCAGATGCTCGGTCAGGCTCTGGCTCTTGAACTGGGTCAGCACGTAGATGGCGTAGATGCTCGAATTGACCAGGTTGGAGAGCACGAAGTCGACGATGCGGTATTTGCCACCGAACGGCACCGCCGGTTTGGAGCGCGCCGCGGTCAGCGGTTCCAGCCGGGTGCCTTTGCCGCCGGCCATCACGAACGCGAGAATCTTGGTGCGCATAATGTCCTGGGGCAGAAACGGCTAAGGGCGGTGGACCGCCGACGCGTCACCTCCATCCATAGCATCCACGTTTACCAATCCAAGGGCCAAGTCAGCGCGGATCGGCCACCTCCGGATGACCCCGCGGCGGCCGGCGCTTCACGCCTTGACCGGCCTGCGCAAAGGCCATGACGGAAGGCTCCCTGGAGGGCGGGCATGGCGCAGGCAGACGGCTCGGCGGTGTTCGCCTACATCACCTGCTCCTCTCCTGCCGAGGCCGAGAGCATCGGGCGGACGCTGGTCGGCGAGCGCCTCGCCGCCTGCGTCAACATCCTGCCCGGCATGCGTTCGCTTTACTGGTGGCAGGGCGAGCTGACGGCTGCCTCCGAGGCGGTCCTGATCGCTAAGACCACCGCCGCCGCCAGCGCGGCGCTGAGCGCGCGGGTGCTCAGTCTGCACAGCTCCAGCTGCCCCTGCGTGGCGTTCCTGCCGGTGAGCGGTGGCAACAGCGCCTACCTCGCCTGGCTGGCTGGCGAAGTGACTGCCCGGCCGCCGGCGGGAGGGGGCTGAACGCTCAGCGCGGCGGTAGCCCAGCGAGCTCAGCCCATAGGCGAACCACCACCGGGATGAGGCGGTCGTTGAAGTCGAAGCGCGGGCTGTGGCAGCTCTCCACCGCCTGGCCGGGCATCCCCGCGCCGAGCAGGATGAAGCAGCCCGGCACGCGCGTGAGGTAGTAGCCGAAGTCCTCCGCCGCCATCACCGGTAGGCCTGCAGTGACCAGCGCGCCGGGGCCGAGCAGGCGCGTGAGCGCGCCGGCGGCGCGCGCCGCGCTCTCGGGGTGGTTGACGGTCGCCGGATAGCACGGGCGGTAGTCGAAGCGCGCGGTCGCGCCGCTCGCCGCGCACGCCGCCGCGAGCACGCCTTCGACCCGCCGCGCGAGCTCGTCGCGCAGGCCGGTGGTGGCGGCGCGCACGGTGCCGACCAGGGTCGCTTCCTCGGGGATGATGTTGTCGGCGGTGCCGGCGTGGAAGCAGGTCACCGTCACCACCGCCGCCTCCTGGGGCGCGACCTGGCGGCTGACGATCTGCTGCACCAAGGTGACGAAATGGGCGCCGGCGAGGATGGGGTCGATGCACAGCTGGGGCGAGCTGGCATGGCCGCCGCGCCCGGTGATGGTCGCGGTCCATTCGCCGTTGGCGGCGAAGATCGTCCCCGGCACGGCGGCGGCGGCGCCGAAGGGCAGCGGCGGCCAGTTGTGGTAGCCATAGATCTCGGCCACCCCGTCCAGGGCACCGTCTTCGATCATTGTCCGGGCGCCGTGGCCGCCCTCCTCGGCGGGCTGGAACAGCAGCCGCACCGGTCCGGGCAGCTCGCGCTCGCGCTGGCGCAGGTAGGCGGCGGCGGCGAGCAGGCTGGCGGTGTGGCCATCGTGGCCGCAGGCGTGCATGCGTCCGGGCACCGTGCTCGCCCAGGGCACGCCGGTGAGCTCGGTGAGCGGCAGGGCGTCGAGATCGGCGCGCAGGGCGATGCGCGGCCCGGACGCGCCCGCGCCCAGATCGGCCACGGTGCCGGTGCCGGCACACGCGCGCCAGGGGATGCCCAGGCGATCAAGCTCCGTACGCACCACCCCGGCGGTGCGCTCGACCGCGTACATCAGCTCGGGGTGGCGATGGAGGTCGCGGCGCAGGGCGATGGCGTGGTCGGCGATGGGGGCGAGCTCATCCATGGTGGCTCGCTAGCGCCAGGGCAGCGCCTGGCCGGCGCCGGAGATGGCGAGCGACCAGGCGCCGTCGGCGTGCAGGTTGACCCGGGTGTCGGCGTTATAGGGCAGCACCAGGGCGTCGTCATGGTGGCCATAGGGCAGGCGCACCAGGGTCGGCACGCGCAGCTTCGCCGCCCAGCGCGCGAGCACCTCCTCCATGCTCGGCCCGAGGTACTCCGGGCGCTCGCTGTGGGTGAAGGAGCCGCCGAGCAGGGCGACCACCCCGCGCAGCGCGCCGCTGAGGTGCAGCTGGTTGAGGTTGAAGTCGACCAGGAAGGGATGGACGTCGATGTCCTCGATCGCCAGCACGGCGCCGCGCAGGTCGGGCTGCAGCGGGGTGCCGCACAGCCCGGCGAGCACGCTCAAGCAGGCCGGGACGAGCATGCCGCGCGCGCGCCCAGGACGCAGGATGCGCGCCGCCGCCTGCTCGTGCTGGCCGAGGCGCAGGTCCTCCCCGCGCGCGAGCGCAAGCAGGCTTTCGCCCTGACGACTGTGCGCCGGGCGCGCGCCGATGCTGCCGTAGTAGTGGCGATGCCAGCCACGTGCGCGCCAGGCGAAGTGCAGCACCGTGATGTCGCTGTAGCCGATCAGCAGCGGGCCGTGCCGGCGACGCTGGTGCGCGAGGGCGTCGATCAGCTCGATGCTGCCGAAGCCGCCGCGGCAGGCCCATATCACATCATGCCCGAGCGCGCGCACCAGGTCGGCACGGCGCTCCACCGCCGGCAGCCAGTCGCCGTTGCCGAGATGGCGGTCAAGCAGCGGCGACGGCACCACTTCCAGGCCCATCTCGGTGGCGAACCAGGCGGCGTGCTCGAGCGTCTTGATGCGCTCGGCGGGTCCGCGCAGGGCATAGGCGGGGCAGGCGATGTAGCAGGTGCGGCGGCTGGGCATAAGTGGGGCCGGAGCGGGACGGCGCACTGGCACACCGTCATGTTCGCTGTCCGCTACGCGCTGTCCATCCTGGGTTTGCGCCCTGGATCGTGGGCGTCGGCGCAGCCCTGCGGCAGAGCGCTTGGCCGGAACGCGGTGCCGCCTAGAATGCGGCGATGTCCGCCTGCGACCAGCCGTCCGGCTCCAGACCGCCAGCTGTCGTCCCCGTCCACCTCCCCATCCCGTCCGCGTGAGCACTCTTACCGTCGCCGACCTCCCGCTCCCGGAGGCGCCGCCCGCCTCCAAGCTGCCCGCGCTGGCGGTGGTGTTGGCGCTGTTCGCGGTCGCCACCGCGGTCAACCTCCAGCTCCCGCTCTATGCCGCCTATGGCGACCAGGCCCACTACGGGCAGGGCCTGCGCGCGCTCGCCTTCGCCACCTACGTGGTCGGCCTGATCCCCATCCTCGCCTTCCTCGGTGGGCTGTCCGACGCTTTCGGGCGCAAGGCGATGGTGCTCGCGGCGGTGGCGATGGCGCTCATCGCCACCGTGGTGATGTGGATCTGGCCGACGGCGCAGGCGCTGATGGTCGCGCGCGTGTTCCAAGGCGCCTCGGTGGCGGTGGGCGCCGCCGCCTGCACCGCCTTCCTCGCCGAGCTGCTGCCGCCTGCCGGCGCCGCCGCGCGCGCCGCCGAGCTCACCGCCCTGACCACCGCGCTCGGCTTCGGCGGCGGCGCCCTGCTCACCAGCCTGTGCCGGATGCTGCCGGGCGGGCAGAGCCTGCGCCCGCCGAGCTACTGGCTCGAGCTGGCGCTGATTCTCTCCGCGCTGCTGGTGGTGGCGGCCATCCCGCG
>JAYVMM010000370.1:0-6369 GCA_043758975.1 Planctomycetota bacterium
GGGTGATGTGCGATCGTCCAACCGTCCAGCTGCCCATCCGCATCGAGCCATCAGCGCAAGGCTCTGTCCCGACTGATCCTGCGACGCTAACAACAGACCGCCGGCGGTCCGCTTGGAGGTCCAGGCCGACGGAATCCGCGTCAGGTCGCCCTGTCGGCAGGCAATCAATGAACGACCTGCTCCGCCTGCCGCCGCACCGCGCGCCTCCCCCCGTGCAACAGCCCCTGCCGGGGGTGGTACAAAGATGACACCGCGGACGCGCGGGCGCCCCATTCCTGCCGCCCTTCCCGTTCCCCCGCCCGCCTGCCCAGCAGGCGCCGCCTCGCCCAGGAGCTGCTCCCTATGTCCTGCACCACGGTCACCGCCATCCTCAGTGTCCTGATCGCCTGCTGCGCCACCGCATCGGCGGCCGAGACCAAGAAGCCGGTGGACGACCAGCCCAAGCTGCTGATGTGCACCATGGGCAAGCTGATGCTCGACGAGCCCTTCACCCCCGAGAGCTGGAAGAAGGACTTCGGCGTCTACAAGGGCGACTTCCAGAGCGTCGGCGACCAGCTGCGGGTGGCAGAGCGGCCCGAGGACGGCCACCACCCCGAGGCCAGCCACCACGGTCCGGTGCACAACGTGGTGGTGCAGTTCAAATTCAAGTACGATGGCTGCAAATGGATGGGCTTCTCCTTCACCGATAAGGAGCACGTCGCCCGCATCATGCTCAACGACAACGGCTTCGAGCTGGTGCGCATGTCGGGCATCGGGCCCACCACCAAGGGCACCCAGCTCGACCACCTCACGATCAAGTGGGACCACACCAAGTGGTACACCATGACCATCGAGCTGCTCGGCAACGAGATCCTCGCCCACGTCGACGACCAGTACGTGCTCTACGGCGAGTCCGAGGGCCTGGACATCGACAAGGACCGCATCGCCCTGATCGTCGGCGGCCAGTACGGCTGGTACGACCATCTCCGCATGTGGGAGGCGCTGCCCGACCCCAAGTGGGCCAAGGTCAAGCCGCTGCTGATCGAGCAGAAGGCCAAGCACCACTAACTAGGGCAGCGGCGGCAACAGCGGCAACGGCGCCGCGCACCGCGCGCGCTCAATGCGGTGCGCCGGCGCTCTGCGCCCGCGCGGTTTTCACCGCCGCCACCACCGAGGCGGCGAGGTGGTTCGATCCCGACGGCAGCATGTGCACGCCATCCTTGGATATCTGCGCGGGATCGGCGGCGATCACCGCGTGCAGATCGTCGATGGCGATGGCCTGGCCGGTGAGCGCTGCGAGCAGCAAGCGGTTGCGCTCGTCGATGCGCGGATTCAGCATAGCGGAGCCGCCGGCAGTCGGGGTGGTGGTGGCCCAGATCAGGCGGGCCTGGGGCGCGAGGCTGCGCACGGCGGCGAGCAGGGGCGCGATGGCGGCGGCGTACTCCGCCTCGCTGTAGCCCCAGCCGTGCATGCCGTTGTTGAGATGGATGACGTCGTAGCGCCGCTGCGCGAGCAGCAGCGCCACCGTCGCCGGCAGGGCGGGATCACCGAGCGACGCCGAGGTGGCGAGGCGGTCGCAGGGACCGATGGCCTCGAGACCTTTGCGCACCTCGTCGTAGTAGGCGCGAGTGATGGAGTCGCCGATGAGCAGGATGCGCGGGGTCGCCTCGGGATGGTCGCCCTGCACCACCCACGCGTCGATCCATTCGATGCCCTCGCGCTTGGGCGCGGGCGCATCCCCCGCCAGCAGCGCCGACGGAGTCAGCGCCGCGGCGGCAGCGAGCAGGGCGGGCAAGACGAATTGAGGGCGGCGGCGGTCCATGGCTTCTCCGGGGGTGGCCCGCGCATGCTCAGGCGCGCCGACACCTTGTGAAGGGGCCGGCGGCAGCAGGAGGGGCGGTGGCGGCCAAGGCGGGATGGTGCGGGCGACCAGCGCGGCTGACGAAGGACGATCGGTGTCGGCGTGGTGTCGTGGCTGCGTAGCGCGCGGCTGCGCGCCCAGCCCGCCCTCACGGCTGGGCGGGCTGGGCGAAGGCGGCGATGGCCGCCTTCTCGAAGGCGCCGTGGGCCTGCGCGCCGTCGAGGATGAAGCCCGCGTGCTGGACCATGTAGATAAGCGCCAGGCCGTGCTGCGGATCGATGCGCAGGTTGGTGGCGTAGGCGCCGCCGTGTCCGCACGGCGCAAGCGGTGCGCTGCCGATGCCCGGGGTGTCCTTGGCTTCGGTCGACCAGCCGAGCCCGTAGCCATTCGCGCGCGCGGGATCGTTGAGCCGCCCGCCGGCCTGGGTCGAGGTCATCGCGCGCAGGCTGGCCTCGGAGAGGTAGCGCTTCCCGTCGAGGGCGCCACCGCACAGGATCATGCGCGCGAAGCGCCCGATGTCGGCGGCGGTGGAGAAGTAGCCACCCGATGGCGAGGGGCCGCGGCGGTGGTTGCCGAGCGGATAGGACAGCTGGTCGACGGTGATCTCATCGAGCGCGTCCTTGGCCTGGTTGGGGCGATAGGATTTTGCCAGCCGGTGGACCTGCGCCTCGTCCGGCCACAGCGTGGTGTCGACCATGCCCAAGGGCCGGAACAGCCGTGCGGCCATGAACTCTTCATAGGGCATGCCGCTCACCACTTCGATGATGCGCCCGGCGGTGTTGATGCCGGCATTGCTGTAATCGTAGGCGCTGTCGGGCTCGGTCTTCAGCGGGGTGAGCGCGTAGCTGATCACCTGGGCCTGGAGCGGGAAGATGTCAACCTTGAAGCCGGCGGGCGATTCCACCCGCGAGGCGAAGGGCAGGCCGCTGGTGTGCGAGAGGATGTTGCGCACGGTGATGGGGTGGGCCGGGCTTTTCAGCACCACCAACCCGTCCTGCTTCACCGCCAGCTGCTGGCCGCGGAACTCCGGCAGGTAGCGCTCGACCGGGTCGTCGAGGTGCACCTTGTCCTCATCGACGAGCATCATCAGCGCGGTGGCGGTCATCGGCTTGGACATCAAGGCCACCCAGAACAGGGCATCGGTGCGCATCGCCGTGCCCGCCGCGAGGTCGGAGGAGCCGCTCGCCACCAGGCATAGTTGGCCGCCGGTGCGCGAGTACACCCCCGCCACCACTCCGGCGACGGCGTGGCGGTCGGTGAAGGGCGCGAGCGCGGAAGCGACCGGCGCGCCGGGATTTTCCTCGGCGCTCACGCAGGTCGCGCCGGCGGCGGCGCAAAGCAGCAGGCCGCCCAGGAGCAGGCGGGCGGAGAGGGGGACGGGCATGGACGGACCTCGCAGGCGGTGGTGGCGATCAGGGTGCTGGGCGCAGCGCGGGTGGGCAAGGCCCAGCCGGTACATACCAGCGCTGCCGCCAGCCGTTGCCGAGGGTACGGTGGCGCTGCCGCCGCTCAGGGATGCAGCAGGCCCTGATCCAGCCAGGCCTTGATGTCGGCGCGCGCCATAAAGCCGGTGAAGTGCGCGACCATGTGGCCATTCTTCCACAGCTGCACGCAGGGGATGCCGGTGATGCCTTGGGCGCGGGCGAGCCCCTGGTTGAAGTCGGTGTCGATGCGCGCCACGGTGATGGTGTTGCCCCTGGAGGCGAGCACGGCATCAAGCTCGCCTTCGAGCTTGGCGCACGGCGCGCACCACACCGCGTAGTACACCACCACCACCGGCTTGAGCTTGCTGGCGGCGACCACCGTGGGCGTGAAGTCGATCGCCCCGCCATGGCCGAGGACGCTTCCCGCCGTAACCCCGGTGAGACGCGCGCCGGGGAGGTGCGGCACCGTGATGGTGGTGATCCACACGGCGATGGCGGCGAGGATCGCCAGCGTGAACAGCACGCCACGGCGGCGGCCCAGCGGCACGAACGCGGGCGGCTCCTGGGCGACGCCGGTGGGCAGCGCCGCGGGCGCGCCCACCACGGTCAGGCCGGCCGCCTCCCAGGCCTCGGTGCCGCCGCTGACCCAGACCGCGTGGGCGCAGCCGGCCGCGGCGAAGGCCTCGGCGGCGGTGAGCGAGCGCCGACCGGTGGCGCATATGAGGTAGAGCGCATCGCCGGCCGGCGCCTTGCGCGCCGCGAGCTCGCGCTCCGGATCGAGGTCGGCGAGCGGCCGGTTGATGGCGCCGGCGGCATGCAGGCGCGCGTACTCCTCCGGCGTGCGCACGTCGATGAGGTCGATGGTGGTGCCGGCGGCGATCAGCGCTTGGAGCTCGCGCGGAGCGATGGTGCTGATGCTCACGGGCCCGCCGGTTGGGCGGCGGGCGCGAGATGGCCGGCGAGGAAGCGCTTGAGCGCGGGCAGGGGCTGGAAGCCGGTGAAGCCGCCGACCTGCTCGCCGTGGGCGAACAGGCGCACATCCGGGATGCCCGACACCCCGGCGGCGACCGCGAGCTCGGGATGCTGGTCGGTATCGATCTTCACTAGTGCAAGCGGGGCCGCCGTCTGGGCGACGGCGGCCTCCAGCACGGGCCCCAGCGCCCGGCAGGGCGGGCACCACTGGGCATGGAAGTCAACCAGCACCGGCTGGCGGTGGCTGGCGGCGATGACATCGCGTTGGAAGTCGAGCATGGCGGTCTCCTGGCGGGTGCTCAGTGGGGTGTCAGCGTGCGGCGTGCCGGGGGAGCATCGGCGCTAACCCATTGCCGGGCAAGCTCGCGCACCTGCTGACTGGCGCATCATGTCGCCGCGCCTGCACCCGATCTGCCATTGTGACGCACCCCCGCCGCGCGCTGATGCGACCTCCAGCAGGGCCGAGGCGGCTCGACTCAACGCCGTGGAGCTGTTGACGTTAACATACTACTTATGCGTACGATACGGGATGGCTGGGCGGGCCTGGCGCTGGGCGTGGCGCTGCTGAACGGGGGGGCGCGCGCCGCCGAGCAGGTGCCGGCGGCGGACTGGCCGCAGTTCCGCGGCCCCACCCGCGACGGCATCTCGCGCGAGACCGCCTGGAGCCATGCCTGGCCGCTGGGCGGGCCGCCGAAGCTGTGGAGCGCCCAGGTGGGCGCCGGCTTCTCCTCCATGACCATTAGCGGCGACCGCCTCTACACCATGGGCAACGCCGAGGAACAGGACAGCGTGTGGTGCCTGGACGCTGGCTCGGGGGCGGTGCTGTGGCGCCACCGCTACCCCTGCAAGCTCGACCCCAAGTACTACACCGGTGGCACCAGTTCGACCCCGACCATTGCCGCCGGCGCGGTCTATAGCCTGAGCAAGGCCGGGCAGCTGCACTGCCTCGATGCCGGCAGCGGCGCCGTGCGCTGGGCCAAGGAGCTGACCGCCGACTACGGCCTCAAGCCGCCGACTTGGGGCTTCTCCAGCTCGGCGCTGATGGACAGCGGCCTGCTGCTGCTGAACGTCGGCAAGGCCGGGCTGGCGCTCAAGCCCGAGGACGGCGCGGTGGTGTGGAACTCGGGCCCCGGCGCGCCCGGCTACGCCAGCCCGGTGGCCTACACCCTGGGCGGCAAGCGCTACCTTGCGCTGTTCGGCGGCGACGCCATGCACGGGGTCGAGCTGCTCAGCGGCGCGCTGCGCTGGACCTTCCCGTGGAAGACCGAATTCGGCGAGAACTCGCCCGACCCCATCATCACCGAGGACAGGATCCTCATCAGCACCGGCCACGGCGACGGCACCGTGCTGCTGGCGCTGGGCGACGGCGGACAGCCGACCCAGCTGTGGGCGAACAAGGACCTCGGCAACCACATCGCCTCCTCGGTGCTGGTGGGCGGCCACTTCTACGGCTTCACCGGGCGGGTGAACCATGACGACGGCGGCTTCGGCTGCGTCGAGGCGGCGAGCGGCAAGACCGCATGGTTCATCCCCAACCTGCGCGGCTCGCTCATCCTCGCCGGCGACCGCCTACTTCTGCTCACCCTCAAGAGCGAGCTGGTGGTCGCAGCGGTCGATCCCACCGCCTTCCGCGAGCTCGCCCGCGCCCAGGTGCTGCCCGGCATCAGCTGGACCGCTCCGGTGCTGGTGCGCAACCGGGTCTACGTGCGCAATAGCAAGGGCGAGCTCGCCTGCTACGACCTCGCCGCCCACTGAGCGCGGGCACCGCCACCGCCACCGCCACCGCCACCGGCGCAGTGCGCCGCGGCGCGGCGCGGGAGGGCGGACGGCTCAGAAGTCGACCGTGGTCTTGAGCGCCAGCACCTGCCAGTGGCTGGCGATGCCGCCGGGATTGTCGGTGGCGAAGATGCCGAAGGTGCCCTCGACCTCGCGGAACTCGGCCTTGAGCGACCAGTTCGGCAGCGGCATGACATTGAACGCGAAGACCCCGGTGTAGGAGTGGCTGGCGCTGGGGTGGTTGGCGTCGTCGAAGGACAGCTCGCAGGCGCCGTAGAGCTCCAGCCAGCGCAGCGCGTGCCAGGTGGCGCTGAGGTAGGCGTATTCGGCGTTGTCGACCAACGGCAGATCGATGCC
>JAYVMM010000371.1:0-1633 GCA_043758975.1 Planctomycetota bacterium
GCGTGGATGCTCTCGGCCAGCCAAGCGGTGTCGCTGGCCATGAACTGCACCCCGACCGGCACCTGCTGGTGGGGCGGCCCGAGGAAGCGGCGCACCACCCGCGCCGACATCGCCGAGCTCGAGATGCGGATGAATTCGCTGCAGGCCCCCCCGACCCCGCCGAGCGCGATCACCAGATCGCGGAACAGCTGGTCGGTGACCCCCTCCATGGGCGCGAGCAGGAGCCGCCCGGGGAAGCTCACCGCGCGCGCGGGATCGCGTCCGACTATGCGCAGGACGCCGTGCTCAGGCTGCCCGGCCATGCTCAGCCTGGGCCCTGGGCGCTGGCCACCCGGGACGCTCGGCGAGAGCTCACGCGACGGTGAAGTACTGCTCGAAGCGCAGCATCTTGAGGTTGGCGAGCAGGCGCTTGTCGGGCGCGATCAGCACCATGCGCTGCACCCCTTGGTTGGCGTAGGCGGCGTAGAGGCGGATCAGCCCGGCGATGAAGGTCGAATTGAGGCGTCCGCAGGCGGCGAGGTCGAGGCGGACCTGGGCGAAGGGTCCCGGATGGCGCGCGACCACGAACTGCCCCCAGTCCTGGTTGAGCCGGGCGGAATCGAAATCGCGATGCAGGGTCACGGTCAGGGTGTCGCCCTGCACGGCAGTCGAGAATGCTTGTGGCTGCGTCGGTAGGATGGGCACGCCCCTTGCGCCAGCGCGGCCTGCCGGCGTCTGAGGGAATCATCGCGCCGCCGACCACCACGCGCAAGGCTTGGGCGCGGTATCCGCGGAGGAAGCGCATGCCTCAGCCTCAGCGCAATCCAGGGTCGGGAAACAGGAAAGCCCGGGCTTGACCCGGGACTTTCGGTGGTGGCCTCGACCGGAATCGAACCAGTGACACGCGGATTTTCAATCCGCTGCTCTACCAGCTGAGCTACGAGGCCAAACGTGGAATGCTGCGAGCGCGGGATGCTAAGTGCGCCAGCTAGCCGTGCAAGGTCAAGCCCGGCGGTCAGCGCGGCGCGGCCAGCCCGTGGGCCACGCTTTTGCCGCCCTGACCGGCGGCCTTGAGCACGCATTCGCGGCAGGTCCCGTAGAGCTCCATGCGGTGGTGGCCGAGGGCGAAGCCATGGCCCTCGGCGACCTCCTCCTGCAGCGCCTCGATGCGGGGGTCGTTAAATTCCTGGATACGCCCGCAGCTCTCGCACACGATATGGTCGTGGTGCTGCTTGTTGACGTTGCACTCGAAGCTGGCCGAGCCGCTGCCGAAATGGCCCTTGGTCGCAACCCCCATCTCCACCAACATATTGATGGTGCGGTAGACCGTCGCCGCGCTCACCGTGTGGTCGATCCGGCGCACGCGGTGATGGAGGTCCTCGACGGTAACGTGGTCGGCGCAGGTGATGAAGGTCTCGACGATGACCTGGCGCTGGGAGGTCCAGCGCACCCCCCGGCGACGGGCTTCGTCGCGTACGCGCTTGAGCACTTCCGGCACACCATCCATGCCCAGAGGATAGCGCCTTGGCCGCCGGCTCAAGGAGCGTATCCGCGAACTCGGCACGGGCTTCCGATGCGCCAAACCCACACCCAGCCATCCAGCCGCTGCATACCGTGGCCAAGCGCGCATTACCGGCTATCCTCGCCGCCGCCC
>JAYVMM010000372.1:0-4654 GCA_043758975.1 Planctomycetota bacterium
TCGGAGACGAAGCCGTTCCAGCCGCGCAGGGCGGTCCAGCCGGCGTCGTTGCCCAGACGCAGGGGGGCGGCATCGGCGGCCTGAGCGAGCAGGGCGTCCACCACCTTCAGGCGGGTGAACTGAGGGCAGGCGAAGCCCGGCACGCCGTCGATGCGCAGGTCCGCCACCTTCCCTGCCATGGCGTCGAAGCGGTCGCTGCCGGAGGTGCCGCGCAGGAAGGCGTGGTCGCCGGTGCCGGCGAGGGCGAGCACGGTCTGGAATTCGACGAAGCGCTCCTTCTCGTCGCAGGTCAGCACCACCAGCACGGTGCCGACGCCAACCGCGGCGGCGCTGTCCAACCAGCGCTCGGGGCGCTTGAAGTGCATGGAGGGGCGCTGGTTGACCAGCATCAGCTGGCCCTTGCTGTAGAGGTGTGGCTGGCGCGCCTGCTCCGCCTGGCGGAGGTCGGCGTACGCGGTGCCCTGGTCATACCAGCGCGCCACCGAGCTGATGGACGCGCCGCGGCAGAAGGTGACGAGGGCGTTCGCATCGAGGGTGTCGTCCGCCTGCGCGCCGACATCGAGCTCCGCGCCGTCGGAGTGGCGGTGGATGCGCACCAACGGCCCCTGGTACCCGGGCACCACCCGGCGCAGCGCATAGTGGGCGGCGCTGCCGGCGAAGGGATCATCGCTGGTGAGTGCCTGCGCGCTGGCATCCGGCGCGGTCGGCGCCGGCGCCGGCGCTGGCGGGGCTGACGATGCTGGGCGAGGCGCGGAGGTGGGCGGCGGGGGGGTCGATCCCTCTGCGACTGGCGAGGTTTGCGGGGGTGCGGCGGTAGGGCCGCCGCTGGCGTTGCCTGGGCGCAGGGCGATGAGCATCAGGGCGATGGCGACGAGGATGGCGGCGATGACCAGCACGACCACCGGCGGCTGGCGCGTGCGCCGCCGGCGACCGAGGTCGTCACTGGTCGCTCGTTCTCTCGCGTCCGACCCGCGGAGCACGGTGCCGACGGTGCCGACGCGGGTGCCGAGGGCGGTGCGTACCTGGTCGAGGGCGCTGACCTCGCCACGCTGGGCGGCCTCGGCGAGCTCCTTCAGGCTGTAGGGACCATGCTCGCCGGTCGCTGCGCCGATGACGTAGTAACGGCGGTGGTCCACACCGCAGTGTACCGCCGTGCCAGCGCGCCCGCAACGCCGGCGTGCGGTCGGGCCGCGGCGCGGTGGCGCCGACGCCACGGAGGCGCACTCGGCCAACGCCGGGGTGCGCGTGAGGTTCACAAAATTCCCCGGACGGCCGCCCCACCCCGGGCGGCCGCGCAACGCCGAGGCGCGGCGGAGGTTCACCCTTATCCCTGCCCATAGGCGCTGAACCCGCTGTCGGCGCCGGCGTTATCCCATCAGCAATCCGCACGCCAGCCACCATTCCTGGGCAGGAGCAGCCATGAGCACCATTCCCGCATCTTTCGACCACGACGACCTGCCCGGCGACGATGCGCCCAAACCGGAGGCCGAGAGGGGCGACAACCGCCGCCCCTCCGGCGGGCCGGCCTGGCTGATCAGCGCCTCGGTGCACGCGCTGTTCGCCATGATCTTCTGGGCGGTGGTGTTCGCCGGTCGCGAGGTGCCGGTCGAGATGCCGCCGATCAAGATAACCATGCCCGATGCCGAGAAGGTCAAGCCGCCCACCGAGCCCAAGGTCGCGCCCATCGACCCCACTCCGGACCTCAAGGTGGACGAGGATGTGACGGTCGCCCCCATCGACCCGGTCGTGGTCACCGAGGAGAAGCCCTCCAGCGAAGACGATAACTTCAACCCGACACCTAAGGGCGTGGAGACCGAGGTGGCGAACGCCGAGATGGGCGGCACCGGCGCCTTCCCCGCCATCGGGGCGGCCAGCGGCGCCTCCGGCATGTTCGGCTTGCGCAACGGCGGCAACCGCCATCGCGCTGCCGTGCGCGGCGGTGGCAGCCAGCAAAGCGAGGTCAAGGTCGAGAACTCGCTCAATTGGTTCACCCGCCACCAGAGCGCCAACGGCATGTGGGACGTCGAGCGCTACCAGCTCAACTGCAGCGACGGGCAGAAGTGCGAGCCGGGCAGCACCGGCGAGTCCGGCGGCAGCGACGCCAATGTGGCGATGACCGGCTACGCCCTGCTCTGCTACCTCGGCGCCGGCTACGACCACAAATCACCGAACAAGTACCGCCGCACGGTGCAGAAAGCCATCGACTACCTGCGCTCGGTGCAGAAGCCCGACGGCCTGCTCGGCAACCGCAACTACGAGCACGCGGTGGCGACCATGGCGCTGGCCGAGGCCTATGCCATGACCAGCGACCTCGAACTCAAGGGCCCGGCGCAGAAGGGCATCTCGTTGATCGTCGCGCGCCAGAACAAGGATGCCAAGGCCGCGGATGCGCAATACGCCGGCCTGGGCTGGGACTACGTCGAGCCCAAGCCCGAGCGCAACGACTCCTCGGTCAGCGGCTGGAACGTGATGGCGCTCAAGAGCGGCCTGGCCGCCGGGTTGAACGTCGGCAATGGCATGGAGGGGGCCAAGAAGTGGGTCGAGCGCGCATGGAAGGCGTCGAACAAGGACTGGGCCAAGATCAGCGATCCCTACAGCTCGCTCTCGAGCTTCCCCTACACCTGGGATGCCACCAACGACCAGGTGCAGATCGATCCGCCGGGCTCGCAGAACCACGACCTCGCCTCGGTCGGCGCGGTGTGCGGGCTGTTCCTCGGCCACCATGCCGGCGACCTCATGGTCGAATCGCTGTGCAACAACATCGAGAAGTACCAGTTCCCGACCACCTACCCCTGCAACACCTACTACCTCTACTACAACACCATGGCGATCTTCCAGTCCGGCACGACGCGCTGGAATAAGTGGAACATCCCGATGCGCGACATGCTGGTCAAGGCCCAGCGCACCGGTGACGGCTGCTACAACGGCAGCTGGGACTGGGAGGGCACCAAGTTCCATGGCAACGCGCACGGGCGCATCCTCAGCACTGCCTACTGCTGCCTCTGCCTCGAGGTCTACTACCGCTACGTGCGCTCCAACGAAGACACCACGGCCGGCCAGGCCAAGGCGCACTAGGGCGCGCGGTCGCAAACCAACGTAAGCCGGAGCAGCCATGCGTACGTCCCCAGCTCCTTACCGCCCTCACTCGCACGAGTTCCCGGTAGCGCGCCCCCTGCTGCTCTGCGCCGCGCTGCACGCGCTCGCCGCTGCGGCCTTGTACCTGGCGGTTTTCGCCGAGAGCGAGCCGCGGAACGAGTCGCCCTACGTCATCGATCTGGCACCGTCAGCTGTGCTCAGCGATGCCGAAATCGAGCTCTTCCTTGAAGGTGGATTTTGGAGCGCGAGTTCGACCTGCCGTTGCGGCATTACTAAAAGGCACAGTGCGATTGGCACCCCCGCCAGGCCCGCGGCGAGGGTTGGAGTCGATGGTGACTCCGATGCTGCCGGCGGCGCGGACGACGGCGCAGGCGACGACGATGAGGAGGGGGCGGACGACACCCCCGAACAGGCGCTGGCGCAGTTCGCACGCCTTGCCTCCGCCTGCTGGGGCCTGAGCCCCGAGACCTGCTACCGCTACTTGGGCTCCGATGGGGAGGCCAACGACAGCCCGGCGCAGGAGCGCTAGGGCGGTCGCTGGAACCAGCGTGCGCACCCCGCAAGCCCTTCTCGCGTGGGTCGGAGTCGCAGTGGCTGCTGCCCTGCTGCTGGGCGCCGTTGTCCATGCGTTCTCGAGCTTGGCCGTGCGCACGGTGGCGGTCGCCGAGCGCGCGCTGCACGACGACGGGCTGATCTCGCCCATGCAGGTCGAGTCCGCGCTGCCCGCCCCGCCGGTCCTGCCTGTGCCGCCCGCACTGCAGGTCGCACCTGCGCCGCCCACGGATGGCTGGGAGCTGTCCCAGCCGGAGGAGACTGCCGCTGTCAGCACGGTGGTGGGCGGATTCCAGCCAGTTCCTTCCCCATTCCTGACCATGCATGCCGGTGGTGGCAACGCCCATCTCCGCCGCCTCCTGCGCTATGGCGGCACCAGGTCCAGCGAGAGCGCGGTTGCCGCCGCGCTGCGCTGGTTCAAACGCCACCAGGGCGCCGATGGCAGCTGGGGGGCTGTGACCAGTTGACAATTTTGAACTCTTTTATAATCATTTAATGTCATGAAGTTGATGCAATGGGCGCGACAGGAGGGCTATCGAGCCGGGCTCATCCTCTGATCAGAAAAAGGATCTCGACCAGCAGACAGCACCGAAGGAACTAACCCAACGGCGCCATTGAATTTTATATGGGGCAATATAGACTCTATTCAGAGGCTATCGCCGGGGATCTCGCATCATGGCCTTTGCTGGGAACCACAAGCTTCCCGTGGTGAACACGGTTACTGAAATCGGCAGCCGCCTCAACGGGAACCGCAAACGGTTGCAAGCTGTCTTGAGCACCACTCCACATCATATCATCGTCGAGCACCGTGACCGCCTGTGTCGTTTCGGATTTGACGACCTCCAAGCATCGCTGAAGCAGTCTGGCCGCTCAATCGTCGTGGCCGATCCCAACGAGGTTCCCGACGACATTGTGTAATGCTCCGATGAGGTGGAGAGGACAAGCAGTAGCGTAGTCCATATAATCTGGGGCAAGGAGCACCCAGATGATCAACCCGTCCCATCCT
>JAYVMM010000373.1:0-4121 GCA_043758975.1 Planctomycetota bacterium
GCTGGATCATCGACCCCATCGACGGCACCACCAACTTCATCCACGGCATCCCGCAGTTCGCCCTCTCGATCGCCTTCTGCGACGAGCAGGGGCCGCAGACCGGGGTGGTCTACGACCCCATGCGCGATGAGCTCTTCATCGCCGAGCGCGGGCTCGGGCTGTGGCTGGGCAATGAGCGCGCCGCCTGCTCGCGCGTGGGCGAGCTGCGCCGGGCGCTGATCGCCACCGCGCTGCCGTTCCGCTTCCCGGCGGCGCTGAGCGACAGCATGGCGGTGTTCAGCGCGGTGCAGCGCGGCTGCGACGACCAGCGCCGCAGCGGCTCCGCCGCGCTCGACCTCGCCTACACCGCGGTCGGTCGCTTAGATGCCTACTACGAGCTCGGCATCTACCCCTGGGACACCGCTGCCGGCGAACTCCTGGTGCGCTGCGGTGGTGGGGTGGCGAGCGATTACCGAGGTCTGGAGGGCGACCTGCTCAAGCGCCGCTCGCTGGTGGCCGCCGGCACCGCCGCGCTGCATGCCGAGCTGCTCGCTCAGGTGGCGCCGCTCGTGCCCTGGCTCGACCGCCCACCCTTCACCCCCGGCTGAGGCGGCGGCGGTGACCATCATCCTGCTGCCGACCGCGCTCGAGCCGAGCGCGCCCGCCCTCCTTTCCGCCCGCCCGCTGACGGTGGTGTGGCTACTGGTGGCGCTGATGGCGCTGCAGTTCGCCATCGCGCACACCCTCGAGCTCGACCTCCGCCTGCACTGGGGGCTGGTCGGCGATCCGTTCTTCCGCGTAGTCAGCTTCACCACCTCGAGCTGGAGCCTGTACGCCGATGTCGCGCTGTTTGCGCCCTGGCAGCTGTGGAGCTACATCCTGGTCAACGACGGCTGGGTGCTGCCCATCCTCGACCTGGTGCTGCTGGCGGTGGCCGGGCGCGCGGTCGAGCGCGGCATCGGCTCGCTGAGCTTTCTTGGCGCGGTGCTCACCCTGGCGCCGCTCGCAGGGGTGATCCAGCTCCTGCTGAGCGGGCGTGATGAGGGCCTCGCCGCCGGGGTGTCGCTCGCTTCACCGGGCCTGCCGGTGACCGGCGCCGACGGCCTGGTGGCGGGGGTGCTGGGCATGGCGTGGGCGCTCTACCCGCAGGCGCGCATGCGCTGGGGGGTGGCCTACTTCGCGGTGGTGGCGCTCGGCTACCTGCCGCTGTTCCGCCTCGCCCTGCCCTGGATCGCGCTCGCCTTCCTGCTCGCCTGCGGAGCGGCGCACTGGCAGGACGCCCCCGCCATCCGCCTCGCCGGCGACCTCGGCGCGCTGTGCGCCGGGGCGGTGCTCGGGCTCGCCGGGCGGCGCATCCAGGGCCCCGCCGCGCAGCCGGGCGGGGGCTGAGGCCGAGGCGGTCGCCCCGGCGGCGGGGGGAGGAGCGATTGCGCGCGGCGGTTTCCCCTCACCATGCCCTGTCCCACGGGAGAGCGCACATGGCGATGATCGACACCCAGCCGGTCAAGGGCACCCGCGACTTCTACCCCGAAGACATGCGCGTGCGCAGCTGGCTGTTCGGCCTGTGGCGCGAGGTCGCGCGGCGCTTCGGCTTCGAGGAGATCGACGCCTGCGTGCTCGAGCAGGAGGAGCTCTTCGTGCGCAAGGCCGGTGACGAGATCACCGCCCAGCTCTACAACTTCACCGACAAGGGCGAACGGCGGGTGGCGTTGCGCCCCGAGCTGACGCCCTCGCTGGCGCGCATGGTGCTGGCCAAGGGCGCCGCCCTCGCGCTGCCCCTGCGCTGGTACGCCATCCCGCAGTGCTTCCGCTACGAGCAGGCGCAGAAGGGGCGCAAGCGCGAGCACTTCCAGTGGAACATGGACATCATCGGCCTGGCCAGCGTGGCGGGCGAGGCCGAGCTGATGGCGGCGCAGGCCGCCTTCCTCGCCCTCGCCGGGCTCGACCTCAGCCCGCAGGGGCGGGCGGTGGTGTTCAAGGTCTCCAACCGCCAGGTCATCCAGCACTTCCTCGAGGGCCTGGGCATCGGCACCGAGCGCTTCGCCGCGGTGTGCGTGGTGATCGACAAGCGCGCCAAGATCGGCGACCCGGCGACCATCAATGAGCTGGCCAAGCTCCAAGTATCGCCCGAGGCCTGCCAGGCCATCCTCGGCCTGCTCGACACCACCGGCCTCGATCAAGTCGCCGCCAAGGTGCCGGCGGACAACCCTGGGCTTCTCGCCCTGCGCGAGCTGCTCGCGCTCGCTGAGGCGAGCGGCATTGCCCACCTCATCGAGGTCGACCTCTCGGTCATCCGCGGGCTGTCCTACTACACCGGCACGGTGTGGGAGCTCTTCGACGCCTCCGGGTCGATGCCGCGCGCAATCAGCGGCGGCGGGCGCTACGACCGCTTGCTCGAGGCCTTCGGCGGCAGCAGCGTGCCGATGGTCGGCTTCGGCTTCGGCGACGTGGTGATCACCGAGATCCTGCGCGAGCGCGGCCTGCTGCCGGTGCTCGGGCGCGGCATCGAGGACGTGGTCTACCCGCTGAGCGCCGCGGAATTCCCCATCGCCAACCGCATTGCGCGCACCCTGCGCGGTCAGGGCCGCGCGGTGACGGTGGACTACTCGCTGCGCCGTTTCCGCCATGTCATCGAGCGCGCCGAGAAGGATGGCGCCGGGCGCCTGCTCATCGTCGGCGGTGATGAGGTGCGCGACGGGGTATGCCAGGTGCGCCACCTCGGCGCCCAGAAGCGTGAGGAGCGCGTGCCGCTCAGCGGCCTGCTCGGCGGTGCCTAGCGCCAACCGACCGGCCACCTGACCCTGGCACTGCTGCAAGAGCCCCGCCCCACCATGGTTTTCAGCTCGCTCATCTTTCTCTACCTGTTCTTGCCAGTGACGCTCGGCGGATATTTCATCATGCCCCGGGCAGCGCGCAATGGGTGGCTGCTGATGATGAGCATCCTCTTCTATGCCTGGGGCGAAGGCTGGTACGCCCTGGTCATGGTCGCCACCATCGTCTTCAACTACGGCATGGGGCGGTGGCTCGCCGGAACGGCGCCGGGCGCACGGCGCCGCACGCTGCTGCTGGCGGTTGCTGTCAACCTGGGAGCGCTGCTCGCATTCAAGTATTCCGCCTTCATGGCCGAGAACCTCGCGCCCATCCTGATGTGGTGCGGCGTGCGCCTGCCCGCCTTCGCCCCACCCCATTTGCCGATCGGCATCTCCTTTTTCACCTTCCAGGCCATTTCTTATGTGGTCGATGTCGCCGCCGGCAGGATCCCCGCGCAGGCGAACATCATCGAATACGGCATGTACAAGGCGTTCTTCCCCCAATTGATCGCCGGACCGATCGTGCGCTACTGCGATGTTGCCGCCGAGGTCGCCGCGCGCCGGGAGTCCTCCAGCGAGATGGCGGCGGGCATCGAACGCTTCCTCATCGGACTGGCGAAGAAAGTGCTGATCGCCAATGTGCTGGCGGAACCGGCGGATTCTGTTTTCGCTTTACCGTCGAACGAGCTTACCGGCACCCTCGCCTGGCTCGGCATCGCCAGCTATGGTTTGCAGATCTATTTCGACTTCTCGGCCTATTCCGACATGGCCATCGGCATGGCGCGCATGTTCGGCTTCCATTTCAAGGAGAACTTCGATTACCCCTACGCGGCGGTGTCGATGCGCGATTTCTGGCGCCGTTGGCACATCTCGCTGTCCAGCTGGTTCCGCGACTACCTCTACTTCCCGCTCGGCGGCAGCCGCGTCGGCGGGGCGAGGACCAGCGCCAATCTGCTGGTGGTGTTCGCGGCGTGCGGACTATGGCATGGCGCAGGATGGAACTTCTTGGTGTGGGGCCTCTACCATGGCATGTTCCTGACGGTCGAGCACTGGTGGGGCGAGCGCTTCGCCCGCTGGTGGGCACCGCTGCGCCACGTCTACGTGATTGCGACGGTGGCGGTGGGATGGGTGTTCTTCCGCGCCGACAGCCTAACCCAGGCCTGCGACTACCTGCAGGCGCTCTCCGGCTTAGGAGTTGCGGGACCCTCCGACGTGCTGTCGGAAACCATCGTCAACCCCGAGATCCTGCTTTGCCTGCTGCTTGGCGTCTTGGGCAGTGCCGGTGCGGGTCCCCGCCTATATGCGCGCCTGGCCGGCAGGTGCGCTGAGGGC
>JAYVMM010000374.1:0-2432 GCA_043758975.1 Planctomycetota bacterium
GCCGCTCGCCAGAACAATGCCGACCTCGACGCCGTCCTCATCGACTACTACCGCGATCGCGGCATCCTGCTGCGCGGCGATCCGGTGGTGGTGGCGTTCGCCTTGCACCCTGGTCTGCCCGCCCCCTGGCTCAGCAAGGCGACTTTCTCCAACGGCACGTCCACCTACCAGATCGGGAAAAGAGATGGCTCTCTTAGGGGCGATTCCTTTGTCGTCACGCTGGCCTGGCGCGGGGGCTATGTCGTTCCGATCTCCGATGCCGTGTCCGTGATTTATTGATCGCCGCTACTTTCACCAGCACGTCTCCCACGTTCATTCATCCGCAATAGCCACCGTCGGAGCGCACCTGGCCCATCCAGCTATCGCATAGAGCTGTCTCCAGCAGGTGTGCTCACCTGACCTGGCTCGCGCGAACCGCTCGCGCAGGGCAAGACCGGGGGGATTGGGACCGTCGTGATGGACGATGGCGCACCCTGATTCCCGCCAATAGCGGCGCGGGTATCGGTTACGTGTTTTGTCCGCCGCCGCCCGGAGATCCAGGAGTCTAATTGCCCAGGATCAGGAAATCGGTGATGCCCCTGAAGTTCCGATCGTGCGTGACGAGCGCATGGCAACCTTCGTGGATGGCCACCGCGAGCTGGATTGCGTCCGGGAGCTTCAGCCGATGGCGAATCCGCAAGCGGGCTGCCAGTACGGCGATGTCTGCATCGATCTCGCGCATCGACCAGCCACGCGCTGAGCAGAGCGCATGCCGATAGCGTTCGGCCAATTCCTCCCTGCCGGCCTTGAGCGGCCCAGTGACGACCTCGGCAAGCGTTACCGGAGTGATCAGAGCTTGTATGCGGCCAGTTTCTATGGCTTTGAATATGGGCTCGAATACTACCCCAAGAGCTTCCCCTTCAAAGACGGAGATGATGGGATTGGTGTCGATCAGGACGCATGAACCATCCGGGATAGACGCTGCCAGGTTCATTCCCACTCGTCCCGCATCGCCGCGACCGCACCTGAGGAGTCGACACCCCATAGGCCAGCGCCACTACCCTTGAGAGAGAGCACCGACGGCGCTCTGCGACGAGCCTCGACCGCTTCGACTGCCACCACCGCCGCATACGGCTTGCCATGACGAGTGATGATCGTCGGCATGCCACGGTGCGCCCGTTCCAGCAATTCGGGCAGGTGTGCTCGTGCCGCCTCTGCTCCACACGTTTTTGGCACCATGGTCTACCTCCTTTTCCTGGGTGTACGGACTGTACGGACTTCATGCAGTGGTAAAGGGCTAAGTGATGAAATGCTGACAGAGAAATTCTGCATCGACCTACCTGAATTTGACATGCTGCAACGGACATATTCATGCTGCCTGGCGGCGTCAGGCCGCAGGAACCGTCGCACGATCGATTCAGCGTCCTGAATGGAAGCCAGGTAGAGTTCGATTGGCGCCCAGTCGGTCCGACCACCTCAGATCCCCGGGCCACCCGCCAGCCGGCTGGGCGTGCAGTGCATCCGCTGATGGGTGCCCCCATCTAACTCGGGTGGCGGGACCAAGCACAGCTCCGCGCTGGGCTGGATCGGACGATGCGGTACAGGCGGTGGCGGTGCTATCCATCGGAAATTCTCCCCGCTTGCCCGGCATGGGCAGGTTGCGAAAAGACCTCGCACATCGAGCTCAGGATCAGCCTGCGGATGCAATCGTAGCCGCGGTCGTTGGGATCCTCGAGGTTCCCGTAGAGCCAATAACCGGGATCACCGGCCTGGTAGGTCGATCGCCAGCGCTGGTCGCAATGGATGCCATGCCCGAGGAAGGCCGCATGCACATCGACGAGATGGACATGGGGGTGGCGCTGTGCGCATCCAGCGAGTTCCTGGTTGTAGGCGCTGAGGATCGCCAGGCCGTCAGGCCACGCCGGCAGCCCGGCATGCTCGATGTCGCCGATCCCATCGGTGGGATCGAAGATCGAGAGCATGAAGATCTCAGCTCCGCCCGGGAATAGTTCCTCCAGCCTGCCCACGATGCCATCCAGCCTGGTGGCATACGCGGCGATCCACGGTCTGGCCTGCTCCCGCTTCGCCCCGTACATCGCTTCCGGCTCCGGCGAGCCCTGGCCATAATTGTGGATGAGGTCGTTGCCGCCGGTGCTGATGAAGACGACGCCGAATGTATCGGTCGGGAACGGCTTGAGGTGGGATAGCTCGTTCCCCACCACCGCAGACGACGTCGATCCCGAGATCGCCCGGTTCAGAACTCTCAGGTGCGGGAAGACCGCCGCCAGGTTCCTGCCCTGGATGTCGCTGAACTCATCGCTCGGGGGCGCGGTCAAGCGCTGGACGTAGCTATGCCCCAGGGCGCCTCAAAAGTGCCCCACATTGACAGGCGGCCCCAGCGCCAAGACCGCCATCATAGCTGGTATGGATCCTGCGATGACGTTGAACAGTCG
>JAYVMM010000375.1:0-2805 GCA_043758975.1 Planctomycetota bacterium
GTGAAGACCCAGGTCTGGATTGCTATGAGCGTCTACGTCCTGATCGCGATCCTGCGCAAGAGGATGAACTTGGAGCATCTCAGCCTCTGGGATATCTCGCAGGTTCTGAGCCTGACGTGTTTCGAGAAAAGGCCGGTAAATTCGCTGTTTCATTACGAAAATCGGTAAATCCGGAGGCGCAGATCGGCAAACAGTTGTCATTTCTAGGCTTATAATTGGACAGCAGTGATAAACCTAGTTTAAATCAAGGAGGCCTTTTTCAGCAAGGGCCCCTTATTTTCCGTGGCGTCCTTCAGGACACAGGCAGTTGGCACGACACCATTTGCTCCCGTATCTCGTCGCGAAAAGTGCCCCTCAGTTCTCGGGTAAGTTCTCGCGAAATCTTCTCGTCTACCTCTACTCCCGGCAGTGGAGTTATTGGCACGTTATCATTATTATTTATACCAATTCCGGTAGTGGCGTGATGTCGGGTCGGGTTCACGGCAGCTGGTAGCCGAGCGTGCTGAGCATGCCACTGAGTGCGATCAGCGGCAGGCCGGTGATCGCCGAATGGTCGCCGGATTCGATGCGTTCGAACAGCGCGATGCCGCGCGCCTCGAGCTTGTAGGAGCCGGCGCAGTCGAGCGGCTGGTCGGCCTCGACGTAACGTGCGATCTGGGCAGGCGCGAGCGGGCGCATGTGCAGGGTGGTGACGTCGGTATGGCTCAGCACCTGACCACCATGGAGGATGGCGATGGCGGTGTAGAGACGGTGGCTGCGCCCGGCCATCAGCGCGAGCTGGTCGCGCGCGGCGGCGGCGGTGCCCGGCTTGCCAAGGATGCGCCAGCCGTCAGCGCTCTCGAGCGCAGCGATCTGGTCGCCGCCGATGATGGTGGCGGCGGGGTTGGTTCCGACCAAGCTCTTCGCCTTGGCCATGGCGAGCATCTCGCTGAGCGCTTGCGGGGCGAGGCCGGGGCGCTTGAGCGCCTCTTCGTCGCAGTGCGGGGGGAGGCAGCGAAAGGGCAGGCCGAGGCGACTGAGCAGGGCGGCGCGGTAGCGCGAGGTCGAGGCGAGCAGGAGGTCGAGAGCGGGCACGCGCGCATGCTCGCGCCCGTCGCTGCCACGGCAACTGCGGTGGCGCCGGGCGGTAGTGGGGTGCGGGAACGGGGGTTGGGGCGAGGGGAGGGGGGTGAGGAATCTCTCTACAACCCCCGTGGCACCGGCATATTGACCTTGTCCGGGGCATCCAGTCCGGCATCCTATTCGCGCAGAGGCACCCATGCCATTCGAGGATTTCAGCACCCGACCGTCGCGCGCGAGCTCGACCTTCCCCGATGTCGCGGGAGGTTCGCGCGTCGATGTCGCTGGCACCCTCGACAAGGTCGGCATGTCGCAGATCGAGGTGCCGGTGCGTCTGCGCGACGACGACGGCATGCTCTTCCTCGCCCCGGCCAAGGCCGAGGCCTACGTCAGCCTGGACGACGCGCACGCGCGCGGCATCCACATGTCGCGGCTCTTCCTCACCCTGCAGTCCCTGCTCGCCACCGAAGAGCTCAACCTGCCGCTGATCAAGCGCCTGCTCGGCGCCTTCGTCGCCTCGCACGTTGGGCTGAGCCGGGCGAGCTTCGTGCGCCTGGATTTCGACCTGCTGGTCAAGCGCGCCGCCCTGGTGAGCGACAACTCCTCCTGGCGCACCTACCCGGTGAGCGTGGCGGGCGAGATGCGCGGCGACCATTGCCGCTTCCGCCTCGGCGTGCGGGTCGCCTACTCCAGCACCTGCCCGTGCTCGGCCGCCCTCGCGCGCCAGCTGATCCAAGACAAGTTCCGCAAGGACTTCGCCGCCCAGCCGGTGATCGCCAGCGATGAGGTTGCAGCCTGGCTCGGTGAGGAGACCTCGATCCTCGCCACTCCGCACAGCCAACGCAGCTACGCCCAGCTCGATGTCGAGATCGGCGATCCCGAGCAGGCGCCGACCTTCGTCGAGCTCATCGACCTGGCCGAGAACGCCCTGAAAACACCGGTCCAGGCCGCGGTCAAGCGCGAGGATGAACGCGAATTCGCCCGCCTCAACGGTGCCAACCTGATGTTCTGCGAGGATGCCGGGCGCCGTCTCAAGGCCGCGCTCGACCGCGATGTGCGCCTGGTCGATTACCGGGTCGAGGCGGTCCATGTCGAAAGCCTGCATCCGCACGATGCGGTGAGCGTGGTGGTCAAGGGCATCCCGGGCGGCCTGCGCGCCTGAACGCCTGAACTTGAGTCCTGGCCTGCGCGCCTGTGGTCGCAGCTTGTGGCGCGGGGTCAAAGAGCATAGGCTGCCGCCATATGCCAGCCACGCCGATCACCGTGACGCTTAGCGACGGCCAGAAAATTGCCGTGATGAAGCGCTTCCGCCAGCGCTACGCCGAGGAACTCGAGAAGGTCGAGGCGGAACTGAGCGAAGTCATAACCCATCTCGCCGAGGCTGATTTCCTCGCCCAGTACCTCGGTGAGCAGCCCGAGATCCAGGAGCTGCGCGCGCGCAAGGCCGAGGTCGAAACGCTGGAGAACCGCCGCCAGCGCCTGGGCAAGATCATCGAGCGTCTCGACCAGTACACCCCGCAGCAGAAGTCGATCAACGTGGCGCCGCCCATCCAGACTTCCGCCGGCGGCGCGCCGCCAGCCAAGCCTGGCGGCATCAAGCGCTACTGAAGTACGCGCAGCACCTGCGGCGCGCCTTCCGGCGCACTCCACGCGCACTCCACGCGCACTCTCCGCGCGCTCCCCGCCACCCTTCCCCACCCAGGCAGCGATGGCCCTCGTCTCCACCGCCCTCACCTACCGTCCGGC
>JAYVMM010000376.1:0-1883 GCA_043758975.1 Planctomycetota bacterium
TCGTAGTCCTCCTTGAGACGACCGGGTACGAGGCGCAGATATATCTTCGTCGTGTCGAGGTTGCCGTGCCCGAGGAACTGCTGGATGTACCGAACATCGGCGCCAGCTCGCAACAGGTGGACCGCGATGGAGTGCCGCAGGAGATGCGGATGAAGGCGCCGGGCATCGGGGCCGCGACGCCGATTGAGGTCGTCGAAGAATCCATAGACGCCCGCCGATACGAAGCGCTTCCCGTACTGGCTCAGGAAGAGCGCACCGGGGTCGGGTCCTCGCAGCAGCGTCCGCCGGATGGCGAGATAATCCTGCGCCGCGGCCTGGGCCGTTCCCATGAGGGGCACCACTCGGTCCTGCCCGTGCTTGGAGGCCATCAGCACCACGACCCGCCGTGCGAGATCGAGGTCGCCGATGTCGAGGCGGACGGCCTCGCCGATGCGCAGGGCACAGCCATAGAGCAGTTCGAGGAGGCAGGCGTTCCGCAGGTCGTAGACGGTCCGGCGCGGTAACGCGTCGAAGAGTGCGCGGACCTCCGATTCGGAGAGCGGTGGATCGGGCAGATCGTCCTCACCATCGTCGGGGAGGGCCACGGTCAGGCTCGGGTCGACCACGATGCGACCGTGTTCATGCAGCCAGCCGAAGAACTGCTTGAGGATCACCGCCAACTGCACCCGCGTCTTCTTCGCCCGGCCCTCCTCGCGGACGTGGCTCATCGCTGCGTCGAGGTCGGTCGGACTGACGTCGGCGGGGCCAACGCATCCTCGGGCGAGGAAGAATGGCAGCGCGAGGCCAAGGAGATGACGATAGTTCCCAATGGTGCTCTCGACGAGCCCGCGCGCGCGGCAGTGGTCGAGGAACGCCGAGGCGGCGGCGGCAAGAGCGGTGGGCGCGTCGGTCATGGGCGTGGATGGGCGATGCGGAAGACCTGCCGGAGATCCTCGACGGGGATCGGCGTGTAGCGGGCGGTGGTGGAGAGACGGCGGTGCAGCAGCAGCTCGTTGACGCTGCGGATGTCGCATCCGTTGCTGAACAACATCGTCGCAAAGCTGACCCGCAGCGAATGCCAGGTGATGCGCTTGGAGGGCAGCTCGACGAGATCGGGATTGTCTCGGATTGTCCGCTCCATGGCCTGCTCCAGCATCCAGCGCAACGCATCGCGAGTGATCGGGCCGTCCCCGCGCAGGTTCAAGAATAGCCAGGGAGCTTGGTGGCCGCGGGTGAGCTGGGGGCGTGCATCGCGGAGGTAGATCGCGGCGACCTCGATGGCCCAGCCGGCAACCGGCAGCACGCGACCAATGTGCCCCTTCTCCCGATCCACGCGCAGCTCCTTCCGGGTGCAGTCGAGGTCGGCGGCGGTCAGGGCGGTCATCCCGCCGATGCGCCGGCCCGTGGTGATCGACAGGCAGATCGCGGCAAGATTGCGCAGCGCTTCAGCATGCCGGTGAGTTCCAATCTTCGCCGCCGTCACCACGCCGGCCTGCGATTGGATCAATGCGGTGGCTTCCTGGAGCGTGAGGTACTCCCGCACCACCACGCGCGACCGTGGCACCCGCACACCGATGCGCCTGCTCGGATCGATGGATATGACGCCGCGAGCCTGGCACCAGCGATACCACGATTGCACCTGCGCGAGCCGGGTGGAGCACGTTGCCTTCGCCAATGCCTTGCCGGATGGCGCGCGGTAGGTGGTGACCAGCCACGACTGGAATGCGGCGAGGTGTTCGGCGGTGGCCATCAGCGGCTCAACAGCAGACGCGAGCGCCCACTGCTGGAATTGCGCCAGGGCTTGTCCGGTGCTGCGGGCGGTCATCACGCGACCACGCAGGACGAGGTGCTCCAGGAAGGTGACCATGGCCGGCGCGAGACCAGGCGGAATGGTGCCCGGCGGC
>JAYVMM010000377.1:0-4226 GCA_043758975.1 Planctomycetota bacterium
TCGAACCTCCACCAACCTCGCTCTCGACGAGGCGCCTCTGCCGATTGGGCTACAAGCGCATGATGGGTGATGGGGATGCCGTGTGGTAGTCCCGTATGATGTCAATGAACTTGTTCCTGCCGGGAGTCGAACCCGGGTCGTCGGTTTGAAAGACCGGTATCCTGGCCGTTGGACGACAGGAACCCTGGTGGTGCTCGCGGGGGGAGTCGAACCCCCGTCTCCAGGTTGAGGGCCTGGGATCACTGCCGTTGGACCACGCGAGCCGATGGCTGGGAGGGGCGGATTCGAACCGCCAATGAGGTTGCCCTCGTCCGGTTAACAGCCGGATGCCTTACCATTCGGCGCACCTCCCAATGCTCAAAGCTAAATGTATAGATGCTGAAGCGGCGGGTTGTCGAAGAACCTTAAAGCAGCGAGCCCCCGGGATGTAGTCCCAGGGGCTCGCAGGTGAGCGCGCGTTGTGGTGGTCTAGCGCGTCGTCATGCCCTGCATCGCCCCTGCGGCAGCCGGAGTCGTTCCGGCAGGAGGTTGGCGAGGTTGCGATTGGCGGACAAGACGCGCATGCTCGTCACCTTATGGTAGTCAATATCATTGTCAACAGCTGGACGTCGGATAGGATCCCGGACATGGATGGCAGCCCCAGCCTCTCGCTCGCCTTGCGCAGGCTCATCTCCGACAGCGCGCTGTCGGAGCAGGAGCTGGCGTTGCTGGCCGGGATCTCGCCTGGGGCGGTGGCTGCCTTCCTGCGCCGGGAGCATGCCCCGACCCGGACCTGGCTGACCCTGCTTGGTGCGCTGCGTTGTCGGCTGGAGGTGCAATCGCCCGCCCGCCGCCTGCCCATCGCCCTGCCCCGCATCAGCGCCCTGCGCCGCGCGCGCGAACGGGAGCAGTGGCAGGCCCGGCGCATGGTGGCCTTCCGCGCGCAGATCCTGCGCCAGAGCCCCGGCATCTCGCCCGGCGGCGCCCAGCGCACGGCGCTCTCCTATGTCGCCGCCGCGGCGGCCCGCCTGGACGGTGCGCTCGCGGCGGCGCAAGCGCGCCTCGCCGCCACCAGGCTCGAGGCTGGCGCTGCCGGCCTGCGCGCCGCCGTGCGCGTGGTCGCCGCCGCGGCCCAGGTCAATGCCGAGGATCTCGCTTTGCTTGCCGGGGTCTCGCTGAGCGCGGTGCAGGCCGCGCTCGACGAGAGCGCCGCCGGTCGCCTCGCTACCCCGCACCGCCTGTTCTCCGCCCTCGCCGCGCGCCTCATCGTCCGCCCCGCTGGCGGCGGCGCGGTCAGCATCGGCCTCACCGCCCCCGGTGGCTGGCGACCGGAGGCCCCGCGTCCGGGCCGCAGCAGCATGACCCACGATGAGATCCGCGGGCGCGCCGGGCGCGGCGAGGCGCTCGCCAGCATCGCCCGCGTCGCCGGGGTGTCGCGGCAGCGGGTGCATACGATCGTGCGGAGCGCGCCATGAGCACCCCGTTCGCCACCCTGCCGGTGCCGCGCTGGGTCACCTCCGACACCCATCTCGGCCACGCCAAGATCCTCGACTACTGCCCGTGGCGCCGCACCTGGGCCGCGGACATTAAGGCGCACGACGAATCCATCATTGCGGCGTGGAACCGCGTGGTCGGCGCCCAGGACTGGGTCCTGCATCTTGGTGATGTCGCCTTCGGTTCGGCCGGGCAGATCTGGGCCTACCGCCGCCGGCTGAACGGCAGGATCTGCGTCGTGCTCGGCAACCACGACCGCACCCGCACCTCGATGCTTGGGGCCGGCTTCGATGTGGTGGTCGGCGCCGGCGTCATCATCGCGGACGGCAGCCGGTGGATCTGCCGCCACGATCCCGCCCTGGTCAGCGCCGAGGATGCGCTGGGTGCGACCAGGCTGCTGCACGGCCACCACCACGGCGACACCCATCGCGGCCAAGTGCCCGCGCACCTCTGCGATCTGGCGCGCGACTGCGGCATCGACGCTCTGCGCTCACCAGGGCCGGTGGCCTGGGATAGCGTCCGATGATCGGCCTGCGGCAGCATTGGAGCGCGCTGTGGCAGCGCTTGGGCGTGCCCTGTGCACCCGAGGTTGACAGACTGCTGCGGCGCTGGGCCGAGCCGCAGCGCCGCTACCACACCACCGCGCATCTCGCCCACTGCGTGGCCACCTACGAGCGCAATCCCCGGCGCGACGACCTGGTCGAGCTGGCGCTGTGGTACCACGACGCGGTCTACGATCCCCAGGCCCGCGATAACGAGGAGCGCTCGGCCGAACTGGCACGCACCGCCGCGCTCGCGGCCGGCCTGCCGGCGACCGCCGTCGCCGTGGTGACGGACTGCATCCTCGCCATCCGCCATCGCGCGCCGCCCGCCGACGCTGCCCAGGCCCTCACCATCGATGTCGACCTCGCCATCCTCGGCGAGAGCCGCCGGCGCTTCGCCGACTACGACGCCGCCATCCGCGCCGAGTACGCCTGGGTGCCCGCGGAGACCTACCGCCGCGAGCGGGCGCGTGTGCTCGCCGCCTTCGCCGAGCGTGACGACCTCTATGCCACGCCCTGGTTCCGCCGTCGCTATGGACGGCGCGCGCGCGCCAACCTGCTGCGCACCGTCTCCCGTCTGGAATCAAGTTGTGAGTGACCTCACCAGCAGCCGCTGGATCGTGGCCAAGGGCATGATGTTCGCCCTCATCGTGCCGATGTCCGCCACCGGCGTACTTCTGTACGAGGACCTCTGGCACCGTCTTGCCCTGCTGCTGGTCTGTTTGTGGGCGGCCTGCCGGTTCTACTATTTCCTCTTTTATGTGCTCGAGCGCTACGTTGGGGTCGAGGGCCGCTATGCCGGCATCATCGATCTGCTCCAGCGCCTCTGGCGGTCGCGGCGTCGCTGAAACCTGCGCCCCGGTGGCGCTCCTCTGACGAAGGGAATCTGTTCGGTGGACGGATTGCGCTGACTGGAACGGCAGCGGGTATGGCTCTGACACGGCGTCTGCAGCTCAGGCGCCATCGTTGTGCTGCTGTTGCGCCTGACCTGCCCGAACCTGCCACCGCGGTGGCTCGTCTCCACCAGCCTGGGCCCTAAGCCAAGGAGCGCCAGGCGAGCCGATAGCGCAAAGGCAGTTGTGATAGTTGCTTAGGCGATTAGGGATGGTCGAATGCGTGGGAAATGGCGAATGGTGGGGTTGTGCCTGGCCAACCGACATGATCCGCATCACTTTGATTGCGGCTGAAGCAAGGACGGTCGACACCGGATTCTCTGTATATGAAGGGGGTGATCGGCAACATCATCGTGGAGCCACCATGGATTTGCCATTCGAACCCTCGCCGCCCGATGATGCCCATATCCGCGCCCATGCGGATCTGGTCTTCCGCACCTGCCTTCGCCTGACCGGCAATGCCCAGGACGCGGCCGATGTCAGCCAAGAGGTCTTCATCGCCTGGCTGCAGGCGCAGGGGACCATCCGTGGTCCAGTGGGAGCCTGGCTCCACGGAACCGCGCGCCTCCGCGCCCTGGAATTCCTCAGACGCTCCCATCGCCGCCACACCCACGAACGAGAGACCGAGGTGCCGGCGGTAGAGGCACCGGATCCAGGCATGCGCTCGCATCTCGATGAAGCGCTGTCGGAACTGGACGGCACCAGCCGGGCGCTCGTGATCGAGCACCACCTGATGGGCATTGAACAGTCGGATCTTGCGGCCCGCTTCCGATGCACCCAGGCCACCGTGTCGCGGCGCATTGCCAAGGCGTTGGAGCAAATGCGCATACTGCTCGTACGCCGAGGTGTGACCGCCTCGTTCTCCGCCGTCCCCATGCTATTGGCAGACGAATTGGGCTATCCGCACTGCCCGCTTGAGTTGATCGAGCCGGTCCTGGCCCAAGTTCATGTCGCTGGTTCCCATGCCCTCCTTGGTCCAGCGACCCTCAGCCTGCCGAAGTCGGGCTGGGTCGTAATCGCCGTCCCCGCGGTCCTGGTGTCCGCGCTGGCAGTGATCGCGTCGGTGGTGCTGGCAGCCACGTTGCCCTCTCCATCGCATGCGCCGGATGCTTCCTCGGCACCACCGGATCCTCCGGCACCTGCAGCACCGCCGATGGTCCCCTTTGTCTCCCGATCGGGTCAATACCTCGTCCTCGATCGCAAGCCCATCCATCTCCACGGTGGGTCCCTTTATGGGGCTCCCTGGAGGCAGAGTGGTTTCAATGCCTATGCCGATACTTGGCTGGCCAAAGCCCATGACAATGGCATGAACACCATC
>JAYVMM010000378.1:0-6158 GCA_043758975.1 Planctomycetota bacterium
TGTTCATCCCCGGCGGCGCCGCCACCCCCTACGCCGAGCAGCAGCGCGCCGAGGCCTGGATGGCCAAGCCGGCGGATCGCCGCAGCGAGCCAACCATCGAGCTGGTGATGCGCAGCGACCGCGTCCTATGGCGGGCCGGGCGCGCGCTGGTACAGGGCGCCGGCGAGCGCTTCCTCGAGCTGCTCGATGGCCTGGTCGACTTCGCCTTCCACGAGGGTGAGCTGCGCAAGCTCGAGCGCGAGATCGACCGCGACTGGCCGGCCTACGAGGCCGACATCCGCCTGACCCACGCGGTCGGCGACGCCGAGATGCCCGAACAGGCGCGCGTCAACGCCATGACGGTGGCGGCGACGCGCCGGCGCATGCTCTTCGCCCGCCTCGAGCGTCCGCTCGAAAAGGCCTCCATCACCCTGCCCGGGCCGGCGCGCCGCCTGGTCAGCGAACTGGCGGTGCAGGCGGAGATCCTTGAGCGCATGAAGTCGGCGGACGACCGCATCGAGGTCTTCGAGGACCTCTACGAGCTGGCCAACGACCGCCTGTGCGAGTACCACTATTTCAGCACCGAGCTGCGCATCGAGCGCTGGATCTTTGTGGTGCTCGCCGCCGAGCTCGTGTTGTGCGCCTGGGAGGTCATCCTGCTCCTGCAGGAGACCTGACCACCGGCGCGGTTCCTCGCGCTGGCATCGCCCCGCGCGCGCAGCACACTTTCCGCCCACCGCCCACCGCCCACCGCCCACCGCCCACCCACACCGGTGGTGCGCGGCGCCGCCACTGCCAAAGTGCCAAGGAACCGCATGCGCCACCTCAGCGCCCTGCTCGCGACTGTCCTGCTCCTGCTCCTGCTGCTCTGCTCCTGCGACGGTGATGCGCGCGGGATGATGATCTCCAGCGATGGCGGTGTTGCGCTCAACACCCCGGTGCGCCACCGCGCCCAGGTCATCGCCCACCTCGCCAGCGGCCTCGACCAGCAGCTCGGCGCGCACTGGCGCAGCACGGTCACCATCCTCGAGCTGCCGGTCTACGACGATGACTACAACCGCGCCTTCCCCGACAATTGGTACTGGGACAAGGCCACCGTGGCGGTGGTGCTGGTGGGCGACGGGCAGCAGTCGCTCGCCGTCGAGATCAAGGAGATCAGCGACGCGGTATGGGATTACATGCATCGGCGCGTCGACCGCCCCAAGCGCAACCTCACCGTCAACGTCTCCACCCAGGTCGATGCTGCGCGCTTTGCCGCGCTCCAGCACAGCGCCAGCACCCCGACGGCGGCGGGCGGCGCAGCGCAGCGCACCTACACCGTGCAGAAAGGCGACACCCTGGCGATCATCAGCAGTGTCTTCTATGGCACCCCGGATCGCTGGCGCCAGATCGTAGCCGCCAACCCCGGGCTCGACGCCGCGAATCTGGTGCCCGGCACCCAGATCAGCATTCCACCGGCGACCTCGCCCTGAGCGAGTGCTGAGGCGGCCACGTGCGCACCGGGGCGGCGCCCAGGCGCCGCTGAGGGTGACGGCTGACCAAGCGGGGGGAGCGCACGCGGGGCGGCGCGGAAAGCCGCGCTCCGGCGCACCATCACTCGTCGTGCAGCACGTCCTCGATGGTGAGGTTGTTCTTCTCCATGTGCGTTGCACCCTCGATCGAGAGCGGCGTCCACGGGATGAGCTGGAGGCGGGTGCGCGGGATCGCCACCTTGGTATACTCGCACAGTCCGAACGGCAGCGGATTGCTGAGCAGGATCTTGCGCAGCGCGCGGTCGATCTGCCACAGCACTTCCTTCTCCTCACCCGCCACGCCCAGGCTCATGTCCTGGAGGTCGGCGTCGGAGCCCCGCTCGGCGATGTGATTGGGCGTGGTGTGGCCGTCCTCGGCCTCCATCGCGTCCTTGACCAGGCCGTCGATATCGTTGGAGATCTCCGTGCGCTTGCTTAGCAGCAACTGCCGCCACTTGGCCAGGTCATCCTGGGAGAAGGGCGACTTGAAGTGCTCTTTCGCTGGCGGAGCGGAGGCGGCCTTGCCGTTGGCCTTGTTGGCGCCTTCACGGTGGCCCTTCTCCTTGTGCTCCTTGTCCTTACGGCTGTCGCGCTCGCGCTCCTTGGTCTTGTCCTTGTCCCGATCCTTGTCCCGATCCTTGTCCTTGGACACCTTCACTACTTTAACCATCTCAGCGCTCCTGTGCCTTTCGGGGGCGCACACCATAGACCGGAACTGGCGGGTTCAAGCTCCAACATGCCCATACCCGCGCGCCGCCGGGTGATCCAGCGGCACACCCGGAGGGCGCACACGCGGGCGCGCCCTCCGGGACCTACGCGTTCTCGGCGGCAGAAGTGGCCAGGATGCGCGATCAGCGACATAGACACGCTGCTGTAAGCAGGTAAGAGGGTGGCGTGAACAATGCGGAATTGATCGGCGGGGTACCGCTGGTGTCGGTCATCGGAACACCGCGAACCATGGGCGAACGGCTCGGCAGCCGGCTCAAACCCCGTCTCCAGGTGCTCGCCCAATACCTCGCCGATCAGCTCTGCACGCTGTCGAAGGCGGGTGGCCACTCGCTCACCCCGCTCAACCTGCGCGAGCTCATCCAGCCCTCCGTGCTGGCGATCTCGCGCCATGAACCTTCGCTGTGGATGGAGATGGAGGCGATCGGCCAGGCCAGCGAGCTGCCGGTCGAGGACCTGCTGCTGATCCACGGCTACAACGACCTGCTCAGCTTCCTGCAGTGCCAGCAGCCGCCACGCCCGAGCACCTACCTGTGCGTCGACTCCACCCACACCCTCGATGGCCAACCGCTGATGGCCCTGTGCTGGCACATCGACCCCACCCTGCTCCCCTACCTCACCCTGCTGCGGCGCATGCCCACTCACGGCCCGGTATCGCTGTCGCTGACCATGACTGGCCTGCACGCGGTGGCGGGGATGTCGGAGGCGGGCATGGCGGTGGCGGCCAACGAGTTGCGCGTGCGCGACGGCAGCTGCGGCATGTTCACCTCCCACCTGCTGTCCTCGATGCTGACCGCGCCCAGCCTGGACGACGCCTTGCGTCGGGGCTACGCCTCTCCGCGCTTCGGCGGTGCGGCCATCCACGGGCTGGCACAGAACGGCGAGCGCTTCTCGGTCGAGCTCAGCGGCCAGTCCACCGCCCGCCTGAGCGACCCCCTGCTCCATGCGCCGCGCGTGCATACCAACCATGCGCTCGACGAGCGCATCATCCCCACCGTGCTCCAGGTCGACGCCACCTCCAAGCTGCGCCTCGAGCAGACCGCGAGCATGGCGGTGGCGGTCGGCGGCATCACCCCGGTGATGATCGCCTCGTGGTTCGGCTTCAACGAGCCCGCCGAGGCCGCACCCGGCACCGCGCACATCGAGGCCGATTCCGAACGCATTCCGCTCTCCACCGTGCTGGTCATCCTCGACCCGCTCAAGCGCGAGATGCACCTGCGCCGCAGCGGCATGCCGGGCGGCCTGGAGACCATCAAGCTGTGAGGCCCGGGGCGCCCCGCCCGGCGAGCGGCCCCGGCGCCCGGCGATGACCACCGCCGGCTTCCCGGTGGTCGCCCACGGGGGGCGCTGGCTGGAGGAGCTGCCCGCGCGCCCATGGCGCTGGCTGCTGCTGCCCGGATGGTGCGTGCTGCGCCCGCTGATTGCGCTGCGCGGTGCCCTCTACGACCGCGGCCTGCTGCCGATGACCCGCCTGAGCGTGCCGGTGCTCGCGGTCGGCAACCTCACCGCCGGCGGCACCGGTAAGACCCCCCTGGTCGCCCATCTCGTCGCCTGGTGCCGCGCGCGCGGCCTCGCCCCGGCGGTGCTCAGCCGCGGCTACCGCGGCGAGGGCGGGCGTAACGACGAGGCCGAACTGATCGCCGGCGCCCCAGTGGTGTGCAACCCCGACCGCGCCGCCGGCGGGCGCGCGGCGATCGCCCAGGGCGCCCAGCTGCTCATCCTCGACGACGGTTTCCAGCACCGCCGGCTCGCGCGCACGCTCGACCTCGTGGTGATCGACGCCACCCGCCCGTGGGGCGATCCAGGCGGCGGGCCGGGCGCGGTGCTGCCGCTGGGCTACCTGCGCGAGGGTCCTCGCGCGCTCAGCCGTGCCAGCGTCATCGCCCTCAACCGCACCGAAGCGGTGGCGCCGGCGGCGCTTGCGCGCCTGCGCGCCGCGCTCAAGGGCCTGCCCGCCGCGCTGATCGAGCTGGAGGAGGACGACCCCCACCTCGAGCCGCTCGCCGGTGGCACGCGCGCGCCGTGCGCCAGCCTGGCCGGGCAGGCGGTGCTCTTGGTCAGCGGCATCGGCAATCCCGCCGCCTTCGAAGCCGCGGCGCTGCGCCACGGCTGGCACCCGCGCGCGAGCTGGCGCTTCGCCGACCACCACCGCTATCGAGCGTCCGAGGCCGCGGGGATCGCCGCCGAGGCCGCGCGCCTGGGGGCGGTGACGGTGATGACGGAGAAGGATGCGGTCAAGCTCAGCCGCCTGTGGCCGGCGCACGCGCCCGCCCAGGTGCTCTGCGTGGGCAGCCGGGTACGCGCCCAGGACCAGGCCGTGCTCGATGCCGCGCTGGTGCGCGCGCTGAGCCTTGCGGGCTGAGCCTTCCGGGCAGAACCGTCGGCAGGGCGACGTAGCGGCTGGCATTGCCTGCCGCGGCACTAGACTCCGGACCGCAATGGGAACTCCGTCATGCTGAGCACCGCGCTGCCATCCCCGCTCGCCTCCGCGACCCTGCTCGGGCTGTGCGCCCTGCTCAGCCCGCAGGCAAGCGCCGCCGAAGCGCCGCCCCGCCCAGCCGAACCGCTGCCGGAAGGCGTGCAGGTCGCCTACTGCCGGGAGACCCTCAACACCCTGTCGCTCAGCCCGGGCATCAACGTCGCCACCGTGGCAAAGGTCCGCTTCTTCATCACCGCTGACGGCGGACGCACCTGGAAGCTCGGTGCCGAGGTCATCCAGCCGCCGACCAGCAGCGAGCGCCCGCGCTTCCCCTTCAAGGTCGAGCATGACGGGGTCTACGGGGTGATGACCAGCGTGACCTACCGCGACGGGCGCGCCGAGGTCGAGCCGCATCCCGGCCAGCCGCCGCAGTACGCCCTGGTGATCGACAGCACCCCGCCCACCATCGCCCGCTTCGAGGCCGCCCTCGCTGGCACCACCACCAACCGCGGCGTGGTGCATTGCACGTGGTCGACCAGCGACGCCAACCCGGCGACCGAACCGGTGGCGATCGAGGTCAGCAGCGACGACGGCGCGCATTTCACCACCCTCGGTCACGGCGCCGCCGAAGGCAGCAGCGACCTCGCCATCCCGCTCGACCCCCTGATCAAGCAGCTGCAAATACGCCTGGTGGCGAGCGACCGCGCCGGCAACGCCGCCACCTCCGCGGTGCGCCAGCTCAGTATCGCCCGCCCCGCCGCCGTCCCCTTCGCGACCCTGGACCCGGGCGTGCCCGCCTCCGCCGCCGCCCCTGCGAGCACCACGGTCACCAGCGCGCCCCCGCCGGCGCCGGTCGCTAGCGCCGGAGCTCCTGCACCTGCTCCGACCCCTGCGCCCACGCCCGCACCCGCTGCCAACGCCGGCAGCGGGGATGCCGTGGGTGAATTCGCCCAGGCGGCCAAGGCCCTGTCCGCGCAAGGCGAGGTCGCGCCCAGCCAGCCGCCGCGCCTGCCCGAGATCCCCCAGGTGGCCCAGGACCATCCGCCGACCGCGGTGGTCCACGCCCCGGCCCCGGCCCCAGCATCAGCCCCAGCGCCGACGGCGACCACTCCGCTGCCCCAGCCCGCCGCCCCAAGCAGCGCTGCCGCGCCTCCCGCCGCCCCCTTCCCGCACGGCGATGACGCCCCCACCGCCGGCAGCAATGCCGTCGACCAGGAATTCCTCGATCGCCAGGCCAGCCGGCGACCGTTCCCGCAGCCCCACATTCTGCAGCGTCCGCTGCCCGGCGCCGACGAGGCGGAGGCTCCGCCGCGAGCCGCCCGGCACGCCGACCCGCCCGCCGCCGCGCCCGCCCCCACGACCCCAAGCGCCCCCTCGCCCTGGCAGCGCCGCAGCGGCGCCCCTGCCCCCGCGCCGACGCCCGCAGCGGCGACGGTGGCGGCAGATCCGCAGGGCGATGGCCAGCATCCAGCGCCCATCGCCGCCGCCTACGTCAGCGACAGCGAGGCGGCGCACCTGCTCGG
>JAYVMM010000379.1:0-9185 GCA_043758975.1 Planctomycetota bacterium
GGCCTGCCGGGTGCTGGCGGTGCTCGGCAGCCCAGAGCTCGACGCCCTCATCCAGCGGGTGATCGAGAACGACCGCTTCTGCGACCGCTTCGAGCTCCAGCGCCTGCGCAAGGTGGTCGACGAAGGCGGTATCGACCGCGCCCTGATCAAGACCCTCAGCGCGCCCTGGTCGGTGGTCTTCCAGGACCAGCTCTTCCAGGAACCGGCAGCCGCGCCGGCGCCTGCCGCACCCGCCGCACCCGCTGCACCCGCCGCGCCGGCCAAACCCGCGCCCAAGGTGGCGGTGAAGAGTCCGGCCGCGCACAGCGCACCGGGCCAGGGCGTGCGCACTGCTCCGCCGCTGCCGCCGACCGCCCCGCCCGGCGCCGCTGAGGACGACGGGGCGATGGAAGGCGACGACGGCGATGGCCTCCCGCCCGGCCCGGGCGCACCGCCCCCGATCGACTGGCAGGCCTTCGCCGACAGCCCCGAGGCCAAAGCGCTGCCGGCGCAGGTGCAGCCGATGGCAGGGCAGCTCGGCAAGCTCCTCGAGCAGCTCAGCGCGCGCGCGGTGCGCGCTGCGCTCCCCGACCTCAGCGGCCAGGAGCTGGTCGCCCTGCTACTTCAGGTATTGCCCCAGGCGCTGCCCCCGCAGCAGGTGCAAATGGCCCTCAGCCCGCCTGCCATCAACTGCTACCAGGCTATCGTCAAGTACCTGGTGCGCAGTGGCTTGGCGACCAACGGCGAGGAGCTCATAGCGGCCATCGCGATGGTCCGCCAGGAGCTGACCAACCAGATCCGCCAGTCCGGCATCCTCAATGGGCCGGATTACCGCGACCCCGACGAGAAGCCGGCGCCCGGCTGAACCAGCGGCGCGCCTGGCCGCAGGGTCCGGCGCCTTCAGCCGGCCTGCCGAGCTGCTGACTGGGGCGTTCAGCGGGTGGGAGCGGAAACGCGCAGCAGGCCGTAGCCGCTCAGCGCCACACCCACCGCCACCAGCAGCCAGGGCAGCACCTTGATCAGCAGGGCGCGCTCGTTGGCCCCGGCGCCAGTCGCGGTCAGGGCCAGACCCACCGCCCAGCCCAGGCCGAGCAGCACCAGCACGCTGCCGCCGATGATGAGGTTGATGGTGGTGGCGGGGTCGACCCGCCGGGCGCGTCCGGGACCGGCCTCATGGCGGGCGGTGGAAGCGCTGCTGCGCGTGCCGCGGGTGGTGGCACGGTGGGTCCGAGTGGTTGGCTGCATCACCTAGTCCTTTTCGCAAATTCTTGTACAGAATGAGATTAGGATCTGATTCGGAATATCGTCCGACGCTCTCGTACGCCCCGGTCCAACCCGCTCCACCCGCCCGAGGGGTGATCAATGCGCAGGCCATGCTCGATCACGACCACCAGCATCCAGGTGAACCGGACAGTGAAATCGCGCTGTCCTGCTCAGGCCAGGCCTCCCGGCGGGCAGCGCGCGAACTCCGGTGCATCACACACCGGGATGGTTGCCGACCGCGAGCGCGTGAGCGGACGACCTGCCGGCACCATATCCACCGAGATGGATAGCCAAACTACCAGCAGAGGGGACGATTTTGAGCGCATCCTGCGCGAGACCCAGGGGCTGATCCGTGCGCACATCGCCGGCATGGGCGTGCGCAGCGACGAGGTCGATGATGTGGCCCAGGAGGTCTACCTCGACTACGCCAAGAATCCCGAGCGCCGCCCGCCCGACGTCGAGGTCCTGCGCTGGCTGCGCGGCATGGCGCGCAACTGCTGCCATGAGTACTTCCGCCGGCGCGCGCGCCAGGCCAAGCACCTGGTGGCGATCAGCGAAACCCTGTGCGCCGAGGCGCCGCCGCCCGCGTCCGATGACGAGCTCGGCGAGGCCAAACTGACGGCACTGAGGAACTGCATGGAGCGGCTGGGCCAGCCGCACCGCGAACTGCTCAACCGCTACTACCAGGATGGACAGAGCGCCGAGGAACTCGCCAACGCCCAGGGGCGCAGCGTCGGCGCCGTGCACATGGTGCTGTCGCGCCTGCGCGAGACCTTGCGCCGCTGCCTGCTTGGCCAGCTGGGGACGGTGCGATGAACGACGCCCTGCTTCCCTATTTCACCCGCCGCTACGAGATGACCGTGGAGGAGGCCGCCGGGGTCGAACGCGCGCTCTACGCTGATCCGGCGCTGCGCCAATGGCTGCGCGAGCAGCTCGAGATGGAGGATCTCATCGCCCGCCTGCTGCAACCCGAGCGCGGCGACTTCGCCAACCGGGTGCGCACCAGCCTGGCCCATGGGCGCGACACCGAGCACTTCGTCGCGCGCGTGCGCGACCTGGTCTCGAGCCAGGCCGTCAGCCGACCGCGCCCGGGCTCGCTGCGTCTGAAGGACGGCGCGCGCACGAGCTCGTACGCGCGCCGGCTGCAGACTCCCTGGGGCCTGGCCGCGTGCGCCGCGCTGGTCGCGCTGGTGATCACCGGCCTTGCGCTCGGCCTGCCCTCGGGCGCGCGCCACCAGGTGCTGCAGGGCAACATCGCGGTCGGCAATGCCGCGGTGCACGACATCCCCGAAGGCCGCGACTTCACCGTCACCGGTAACGCCCCGGCGGTGGTGCGCCTGAGCCATGGCGCGCAGGTCGAATTCTCCCCCGCCAGCACCGCGCGCATCCGCCCGGCCACCCCGACCTCCTCGGGGGTGGTCCACCTCGGCGCCGGCAGCGGCGCCTTCCAGCTCGGCCAGGAGGGCAGCCAGGAATTGCGCGTCGAGACCGCACTCGGCAGCATCACCGGCAGCGGCGCCGACGCCGCCTTCACCGCCACTGTCGATTCAGAGCCCGCCGCCCTGGGCGAGCCGGGCGAGCCGGGCGCGCGCGCGCGCGGCGGCGACAGCGCGGCCAACGGCGTGCTGACGGTAACCGTGCACACCGGCAGCGCGCACGTCGAAGTGCACGGCAGGAAGCAGGTCATCCTCGCCGACGAGGTGCGGGTGTTCTCGATGGTGGGCGGCGCGCTCACCGACGAGCGCTCCTTCCACGGCCAGCTCAAATCACTCACCCCGAGCGGACCGGTGGCCAACGTCACCATCAGCGACCACACCAACAAGCTGCTCACCATCACCATCGCGCCCACCACCCAGGTGCGCATCAATGGCCAGCCCGCCAGCCCCACCGAGCTCAAGCTCGGCGAGCGCATCGAGGTGCGCACCGCCCGGGACACCCCGACCATCGCCACCCTCATCATCTACAAGCACACTCCGGCCAAGAAGGCCGAACCCGTCCATGCTGGCGCCCCCGCCGGCAGCACCGGCAGCCCCCCCGCCGTCCTCCCCGCTCCCCATTAGCCCGTCCGCCCGGAAGCCATGACCTCCATCCTCCGCAACTTTCTCGCCCTCGCCCTCGCCCTCGCCCTCGCCCTCATCCCCCTCGCCCTGCTCAGCATCGCCAGCGCGCCGCTCGGTGCTGCCGACGCCAAGACGCCGACCATCAGCGGCGTGATCGACAAGCTCGATTCCGACAACAGCAAGATCATCATCAAGACCATCGACGCCAATCCGTCGAAGGTGAAGACCATGGTGGTGAACGTCGACAAGACCAGCACCGTCACCATCGACAAGGCCGCCGCCGCCTACGCCGACCTCAAGGAGGGCGACAAGGTGGTGGTGAAATACAGCCAGGGGGTGGCGATCACCGTGGTGGTCACCCGTGCCACCTCCGCCGCCAAAGCCGCCAAACCCTAAGCGACCCTCGCCTTTAGCCGTCGAACGCCGAGCCCTCCCCGCCCTGAAAGGCCGCCATGACCCACCCGCGCACCTCCTCCGCCAGCGCCCTCCGCGTCCTCCTGCTGCTTGCCATGGCGCTCGGCGCCTGCCTGCATGCGGCGGCGGCCACCGACCTCTCCGGCAAGGCCTTCACCATCTACATCGGTGATGGCGGCGCGACCAAGGACCGCCTGGTGTTCAATACCAAGGAGGCCTCGCTGCCGGGCATGCTGGGCGACACCAAGGTGCCCTACACCATGAGCTCCAAGAAAAAGACCTTCACCTTCAGCGCCAAGCAGACCATGGCCGACGGCAGCGCGGTCGACATCGAAGGCACCATCGAAGGCGACACCGTCAATGGTTCCATCTCCCTGACCCCCAAGGGCGGTCAGGCCAAGTCGCTGAACTACACCAGCACCAAGCCCAAGAACTAGCCGCCCCCGGCCCGCCCCGGCCAGTTCCAGCCAGCCTCCACCTGCGTCCGGAGGCACAGGGCCACCCGCGCACAGGGTTTACGTCATTGTCCTGGGGCTGGCTCCGCCTCCGCGTAGACTGCATCCATGCGCCGTGACCTGGAACACGACGAGGCGGGCAAGCGTGGCCTGGATGCCGGGCAGGTGCGCGGGGTCAAGCAGGCCGTGCGCCAGGACCCGCGCGAGCGCCTGCGCCGGTTCCACAGCCTGATCATCAGCATGGCCTGGGTGTTGGCGCTGGCCGGGGTGCTGGCGGTGGGGGCCTATTACGGGCGCATCCTGTGGTACGGCATGGCCCTCGGCAAGGCGGGCGAGAAGCACTACCAGGACATGGTCAAAGACAATGCGCCGGAGTAGCCATAAAGCGCCCTCCGGCGTCTCCTGCTGCCAGGAGCAGCACGAGGCTGGTCAACAGGCCCGGGCGCTGGGCGGTATCCCCTCTGCGATGCGCAAGCCCATCTCCCATTTGACCTTCACACCCGTGCTGGCGGTCGCCGCCATGCTCCTGGGCGGCGCCGGCAGCGCCGCCGCCGAGGCTACCGGCGACCGCGCTGGCGTCGAATTCTTCGAGGCCAAGATCCGCCCGGTGCTCGCCGACAAGTGCTACCGCTGCCACAGCGCCGAGAGCGAGAAGAACAAGGCCCACCTCTTCCTCGACAGCCGCGAGGGCATGCTCACCGGCGGCGATTCCGGTCCAGCCATGGTGGTGGGGCAGCCGGATAAGAGCCGCCTCATCGAAGCGCTGCGCTACCGCAACGAAGACATGCAAATGCCGCCCAAGGAGCAGCTGCCGGAGGCGGTGGTGCAGGACTTCGCCACTTGGGTCAAGATGGGCGCCCCCGACCCCCGCCCGCCCAAGGCGGCGGCCAAGACCGATGCGCGCGCCGGCATCGCCGCGGCGACCAAGACCCACTGGGCCTTCCAGCCGCTCGCCCCGGTTTCGGTGCCCACGGTTACGCACGCGGCGCAGGCGCGCTCGCCCATCGACGCCCTGGTCTGGGCCAAGCTCGAGCCGGTCGGCCTGCAGCTGGCGCCGCCCGCCGAGCGCCGCACCCTGCTGCGCCGCGCCACCCTCGACCTCACCGGCCTGCCGCCAGCCGAGGCCGAGGTCGAGGCCTTCCTCGCCGACCATGCCGCTGACGCCTTCGCCAAGGTCATCGACCGCCTGCTCAGTTCGCCGCGCTACGGCGAGCGTTGGGGCCGCTACTGGCTCGACGTCGCGCGCTACGCCGACACCAAGGGCTACGTCTTCGAGGAGGACCGCCACTACCCCTTCGCCTACACCTACCGCGACTGGGTGGTGGGGGCGATCAACGACGACCTGCCCTACGACCGCTTCCTGGTCGAGCAGATCGCCGCCGACCAGCTCCCGCTCGGCGACGACAAGCGCGCGCTCGCCGCGCTCGGCTTCCTCACTCTCGGGCGGCGCTTCCTCAATCAGACCCCGGACATCATCGACGACCGCATCGACGTGGTCTGCCGCGGCACCATGGCGCTGACGGTGGGCTGCGCACGCTGCCACGACCACAAGTTCGACGCCATCCCGACCAAGGACTACTACTCGCTCTACGGGGTGTTCGACAGCTCGCACGAACCCAAGGACCTGCCCCTGCTCGGCCACCAGGAGGCAAGCGAGGACAGTCGCGCCTTCGAGCGCGAGCTGGCCAAGACCCAGGCCGAGACCGACGCCTTCATCGCCAAGCGCCGCACTGAGATCCTCGCCCACCTGCGCGAGCCGGCGGTGATCGCCGACTACCTGCTCGCCGCCCACGACGCCGCGGCAGCGAACGGCAAGGACTTCGACTCCCTGGTGCAGAAGCGCAACCTGCGCCACGAGCTGGTGCGGCGCTGGCAGGCAGCGCTCAAGACGGCCGGCGAGGCCGACGCCGTGCTCGCACCCTGGGTCGCCTACGCCCACCTCGCTGAGGGCGAGTTCGCCGCCAAGGCGGGCGCGGTCGCGGCCAAGCTTACGGGCATGGCCCTCAACCCGCTCATCGCCAAGGCCTTCGCCGGAGCGGCGCCGGACTCGCTCAAGGCGGTGGCGACGCGTTACGGCGCCGCGCTCGCGGCGGCGGACGGCGAGCAGCCCAAGGCGGATGCCCCGACGGAAGTCCTGCGCCAGCTCCTGCGCGGAGCTGATGCGCCCCCCGCGGTGGCGCTCAAGGATGCCGAGCGCGTGCTGTTCGACGGCGACGATCACAAGAAGCTGCGCGATCTGCGCAAGAAGTCCGACGAGCTCACCGCCACCCATCCCGGCTCGCCGCCGCGCGCGATGGCGCTCGAGGATCTGCCCAACCCACACAATACCCACGTCTTCGTGCGCGGCAGCCCGAGCAACCCGGGCGACGAGGTGCCGCGTCAGTTCCTCGCGGTCATCGCTGGCCCCGAGCGCAAGCCCTTCAGCAAGGGCAGCGGGCGCCTTGAGCTGGCGCAGGCCATCGCCAGCCCGAGCAACCCGCTCACTGCGCGGGTGTTTGTCAACCGCGTGTGGGCGCACCATTTCGGCAGCGGCCTGGTGCGCACGCCGAGCGATTTCGGCCTGCGCAGCGATCCACCGCTCAACCGCGAACTGATCGACTGGCTGGCCCGGCGCTTCATCGACGACGGCTGGTCGCTGAAGAAGCTGCACCGCGTGATCATGCTCAGCGCGGTCTACCAGCAAGGCAGCGACAACCCCTCCGCCGACGCCAAGATCGACCCCGATAACGCCCGCCTGTGGCATTTCAACCGCCAGCGCCTCGACTTCGAAGGTATGCGCGACTCGCTGCTGGTGGTCTCCGGCGATCTCGACCTGCGCATGGGCGGGCGCGCGGTGGACCTCACTACCCCGCCCTACACCACCAGGCGCACGCTCTACGGCCTGATCGACCGCCAGAACCTCGCCAACGTCTTCCGCACCTTCGACTTCGCCAGCCCCGACGCCCACAGCCCGCAGCGCTACCAGACCAGCGTGCCGCAGCAGTCGCTGTTCCTGATGAACAGCCCGTTCGTGGTCGAGCAGGCGCGCCGGCTGGCCAAGCTCAGCGAGGACGCCGGCGCCGACCCGACCGCGCGCATCCAGCGCCTCTACCGCCAAGTCTATGCGCGCGCCGCCAGCGCGGAGGAGGCGCGGCTCGGCACCGCCTACCTCGCGCTCGCCCAGCAGAGCCCGGCGCAGCCGCCTGAGGCGCCGCAGCTGGCCTGGCAATACGGCTACGGACGCTTCGATGGCGCAAGCGGACGCATCGCCGACTTCACCCGCATGGCGCACTTCGCCGACAAGACCTGGCACCCCGGCGAGAAGCTGCCGGACCAGGCCTTCGCCTACCTCAGCCTGAGCGAGAACGGCGGCCATCCCGGCGGCGACCTGGCGCATGCGGCGATCCGGCGCTGGACCTCCCCGGTCGACGGCACGCTTGAGGTCAGCGGCATGCTCTCGCGCCCGGCCAAGGAGGGCGACGGGGTGCATGGGGTGGTGGTCTCCAGCCGCGCCGGCAAGCTCGGCGAGTGGACGGTCAAGAGCGGCGAGAGCCAGACCCACATCGAGGGCATCGAGATCACGCGCGGCGACACCCTCGACTTCGCGGTCGACTGCATTGGCAACGATGGCTACGACAGCTTCTCCTGGGCACCGGTGGTGCGCCTGCTCGGCAAGACCCCGGGCGAATGGGACGCCGGCAAGCAGTTCGGCGGCCCACCGGGCAAGCCGCCGGTGCCCCTGACGCCGTGGGAGAAGTACGCCCAGGTGCTGCTGATGAGCAACGAGCTCGCCTTCGTCGATTGAGACCGCGGACCCGACCCTGACCCTGACCCTGACCTTGCCCCTGACCACAGCCCGGTGCTCCCGCCCCTCCCGCCTTAGAGGCCGACCATGAGCGAACCCCGCCTGCCCTACCGCGCCCCGCGCACCCGCCGCGAAATGCTCGCGCGCGCCGGCATGGGCTTCGGCGCGCTCGCGCTCGGCGACCTGCTCGGTGTCGGCGGCCTGCTCGGCGCCGGCGAGCCGGTGGCGCAGAGCTCGATGGCGCCCAAGGCGCCGCATTTCCCGGCCAAGGCCAAGCGCGTCATCCACCTCTTCATGAATGGTGGCGCCTCGCACGTCGACACCTTCGATCCCAAGCCCAAGCTCGGCGAGTTCGCCGGCAAGATGATCCCGCTCTCGCTGAAGACCGAGCGCCCCACCGGCGCCGCCTTCCCGTCGCCGTTCAAGTTCCAGAAGTACGGCAAGAGCGGCATCGAGATCAGCGAGCTGTTCCCGCATGTGGCCGAGAGCGCCGACGAGCTGTGCGTGGTGCGCTCGATGCACGCCGACGTGCCCAACCACGAACCCTCGCTGCTTTTGATGAACTGCGGCGAGGCGCGCATGGTGCGCCCGAGCATGGGCTCGTGGCTGACCTACGGCCTGGGCACGGTCAACCAGAACCTGCCGGGCTTCATCGTCATGTGCCCGGGCGGCTACCCGATCCAGGAGTCGCAGAACTGGCAGGCCGGCTTCCTGCCCGGCATCTACCAGGGCACCTACATCGACAGCCAGTACAGCGAGGTCGAGCGCCTGATCGAGAACATCACCAACAAGTTCGAATCCTCGCCCGAGCAGCGCGCCCAGCTCGACCTGCTGATGCAGCTCAACCAGGACCACCGCAAGAGCCGCGGAGCGGACGCCCAGCTCGACGCGCGCATCCAGTCCTTCGAGCTCGCCTACCGCATGCAGATCGATGCCACCGACGCCTTCGACATCTCGCGCGAGCCGAAATCGGTGCGCGACCTCTACGGCGACGGGGTGCAGGGCCGGCAAATGCTCATCGCCCGCCGCCTGGTCGAGCGCGGTGTGCGCATGGTCCAGGTGTGGCACGGCGCCGGGCAGCCGTGGGACAGCCACGATGACCTCGAGACCAACCACCGCAGCCTGGCCAAGGAATGCGACCAGGCGATCGGCGCCCTGCTCAAGGACCTCAAGTCGCACGGCCTGCTCGAAGACACCCTGGTGGTGTGGGGCGGCGAGTTCGGGCGCACG